>NZ_JBSWXD010000067.1:0-32987 GCF_056160425.1 Micromonospora sp. ABR4_055 | reverse complement strand
CATATGCTGTTTTGGTTTTCGTTTTTCCTTCTCTGCCCTCCCTCTCTTGTTTTCTCTTGCTCCCCCCTCGCCCCCCCCCCCCCCCCCGTCCCCCCGACCACGGCATCCGGGTACTGGCCCTGATCGGCAACTCGGTGCCGGAGTTCTGGCTCGGCCTGGTGCTGGTCCTGGTCGGCTACAGCATGCTCGGCTGGTTCCCGGCCCCCAGCGGCCGGGTCGACCCGGACACCAACCTCACCCCGATCACCGGCGCAGAGCTGATCGACGCCGCGCTGACCGCCAACGGACCGGCGTTCACCTCCGCGCTGGCCCACCTGGCGCTGCCGGTGGCCACCCTGGCGATCGTGGTGGTCGCCCCGCTGCTGCGCAGCGTGCGCGCCTCCGCGCTGGAGGTGCTGCACTCCGAGGCGTACACCGCCGCCGCCGCGCACGGGCTGCGCGACCGGCTGCTGCGCCGCGGCTACCTGGTGCGCTCCGCGCTGGTCCGGCTGCCGTCGCTGGCCGCCCTGGTCTTCGGCACCGCGGTCGGGTCGACCGTGCTGATCGAGTACGTCTACTCCTGGCAGGGCTTCGGCCAGTGGGCGCTGCGCGGGCTGCTCTACCGCGACTTCCCGGTCGTGCAGGCCTCCGTGCTGCTCATCGCCGTCTGCTACGTCCTCGTCTTCCTGATCGCCGACGTGGTGCACGCGATCCTCGACCCGAGAGTGAAGATCTGATGGTTGACCTGCGCGCGGCCGGCGGACCGGCGGACAGCGCCGACGACGCCACCCCGGTGGTGGCTGCCGGCACCGCCCGGGGCGGCCGGTTCGCCACCGTACTGATCTCCGTCGGCGCGACGATCCTCGCGGTGGTGGCGCTGGCCGCGATCGCCGCGCCGCTGCTGTCGTCCTGGGGCCCGCAGGAGATCGACCCGGCCGGCACCCTGCTGCCGCCCGGCGGCAGCCACCCGCTCGGCACCGACATCAACGGAATGGACGTGTGGAGCCGGCTGCTGCACGCCGGCCGGCTCGACCTGGGCATCGCGGTCGCCGCGGTCGCCCTCGCCGTGCTCGCCGGCACCACCCTCGGCCTGGTCGCCGGCTACTTCGGCGGCTGGATCGACGACGTGCTGATGCGACTGCTCGACATCTTCCAGGCGTTCCCCACCTTCATCCTGGCCCTCGCGGTGGCCGCCCTGCTCGGCGGCGGCACGGTCAACCTGATCCTGACCATCGCCCTGGTCAACGCGCCCGGTTACGCCCGGCTGGTGCGGGCCGAAGTCCGCTCGGTACGGGAGCTGCCGTTCATCGACGCCGCGGTCACCTCCGGGGCGTCGCACCTCGGGGTGCTGTGGCGGCACGTGCTGCCGAACAGTCTCACCCCGGTGCGGGTGATCGCCCCGCTCGGCTGCGGCTGGGCGATGCTCACCCTGGCCGGGCTGTCCTTCCTCGGGCTGGGCATCTCGGTGCCGACCGCCGAATGGGGGTCGATGATCAGTCTCGGTTCGCCGGACGTGGTCGCCGGCCGCTGGTGGACCTCGGTGCCGCCCGGCCTGTTCCTGCTGATCAGCGTGTTCGGCTTCAGCCTGCTCGGCGAAGGGCTGCAGGAACGCGCGGAAGCGAAACGGCGGTGACCGCGATGGACCCGACGACGATCACCCGCGACCTGCTCGCCATCGAGAACCTGTCGGTGCTGATCCGCCGACCCGGTCGGCAGGTCGCCGCGCTCAGCGGGGTCAGCCTGCACGTCGACCGGGGTGAGGTGGTCGGCCTGGTCGGCGAGAGCGGCGGCGGCAAGTCCATGGTGGCCCGCTCGATCGTCGGCCTGCTGCCCGGCGGCGCGCAGGCCACCGGCCGGGTCCGCTTCCACGGCGGCGACGTCACCGGTGACCTCACCAGTGACGCCACCGGTGACCCCGCTGGCGGGCCGAGTGACGGTGCCGGCAACACCGGCGGACCGGTCGACGTACTGCGGCTCGACCCAGAGCAGCTGCGCCGCCACCGTGGCCACGGCGCGGCGATCTGCTTCCAGAACCCGCGCGGCGCGCTCAGCCCCACCCGTACCGTCGGTCGGCAGTTGACCGACCGGCTCACCACCCATCAGGGGATGACCGGGCAGCAGGCCCGTCAGGTGGCCAGGGAACTGTTCGCGGCGGTCGGTATCCGCAGCCCGCAGCGGCGGCTCGACGCGTACCCGCACGAACTGTCCGGCGGGATGGCGCAGCGGGTGATGATCTCGCTGGCCACCGGCTGCGCGCCCGGCCTGCTGATCGCCGACGAACCCACCACCGGCCTGGACGTCACCCTGGCCCGGGAGATCCTCCGCCAGTTCCGCCAGGCCGCCGACGCCGACCGGCGTGGGGTGCTGCTCATCTCGCACGACCTGGCCTCGATCGCCGAGGTCTGCGACCGGGTGGTGGTGCTCTACGCCGGCACCGTCGTGGAGAGCGGGCCGGCGGCGCAGGTGCTGCGGGCCCCGGCCCACCCGTACACCCGGGCGTTGCTCGCCTCGGTGCCCGACGTGGACGGCCGCCCGGTGCGGGCCACCGCCGGCGGGATGCCGCTGCTGACCGCCCCGCCCGACGACTGCCCGTTCGTCTCCCGGTGCGCGCACGCCACCGACCGCTGCGCCGCGCAGCGTCCGCCGACCGGCGCCGTGCCGGCCGCCACGTCGGTCACGGCCGCGTCGGACCGCGCTGCCGGCGGGACGGCCGGCTGGACGCTGGCTTGCTTCCACCCGCAGACCGGGCCGTTGGTCACCGACCCGGCCGTCGTCGACACGTCGGTGGGCACCGCGTCGCCTGGCACCGCACCGCGGGTCGACGCCGAGCGGGCCGGCGCAGCCGAGCGGACCGTGCTGCGTATCGACGACGCGCACGTGGTCTACCGCAGCCGGTTCGGCCGCGGCGGGCACCACGCGCTGCGCGGCGTCGACCTGACCGTGGCCGCCGGCGAAACCCTCGGCGTCGTCGGAGAGAGCGGCTGCGGTAAATCGACCCTGGCCAAGCTGATCCTCGGGCTGGTCGAGCCGGCAACCGGCACCGTCGAGATCGGCGGCGCCCGGATGGCCGAGCTGCGCGGCCGGGCGCTGCGCACCCTGCGGACCCGCGCCCAGATGGTGTTCCAGGATCCGTTCGGCGCGCTCAGCCCACGCCGCACCGTCGCGGACGCCATCGCCGAACCGCTGCGCGCCCTCGGCGTACCGGCGCCGCAGCGGGCCGAACGGGTCGGTGCCGCACTGGACCGGATGGAGCTGGACCGGTCGATCCTCGCCCGCCGCCCGCATGAACTCTCCGGCGGGCAGGCACAGCGGGTCGGCATCGCCCGCGCCCTGGTCGGCGACCCCGACCTGATCGTCTTCGACGAGCCGACGTCGGCGCTGGACGTCACCGTGCAGGCGCAGATCCTCGAAGTGATCCGCGACGTCGCCGCCGACCGGGACCGGGGCAGCGTGTTCATCTCCCACGACCTGGCCACGGTACGGGGCTTCGCCGACCGGGTGATCGTGCTCTACCTGGGCCGGATCGTCGAGGAGGGGCCGGTCGACGAGGTCTTCACCAGCCCGGCGCACCCGTACACCCGGGCGTTGCTGTCCAGCGCGCCGAGCCTCGGCGCCGGGTTCGGCGGCGGCCGCGTCGACCTGCTCAAGGACCTCGACGAGACCGACGCCGCCGCCGGCTGCCCGCTCGCCGCCCGCTGCCCGTTCGTCACCGGCCGGTGCCGTACCGAGGAACAGCAACTGCAGCCGTACGGGCGCAGCCGGGCAGCCTGCTGGCGGGCCCCGGAGATCCCCGACCTGCTGACCGAATCCGAAAGGTGACCTGAGACGATGCCCGCACCGCACATCCGGCTCGCCGTCGACATCGGCGGCACCTTCGTCGACGCGATGGAGCTGGACACCCGCACCAACCAGGTCCGGTTCCGCAAGGCGTCGACCACGCCGGCCCGCCCCTGGGAAGGGGTGCTGGACGCGGTGACCGCGCTCGGCACCGACCTGTCCGAGGTGGAGCTGTTCATCCACGGCACCACGCTCGGGCTCAACGCGGTGCTGGAGCGCCGGGGCGGGGCCACCGGCATCATCACCAACGAGGGCTTCCGGGACGTCTTCCTGCTCGGCCGGGGCAACGTGCCCGCCGACCACATGTACGACTTCCAGTACGAACGGCCGGAGAGCCTGGTCAAACGGCGGTACACCGCCGGGGTGACCGGCCGGCTCGACTACCGGGGTCGGGTGGTGACCGAACTCGACCCGGACAGTGTCCGGGCCGCCGCCCGCACCCTGGTCGAGGAGCACGGCGTCGGGTCGATCGCGGTCTGCTTCCTGCACTCGTTTGTCGACCCGAGCCACGAACGCGCCGCCGCCGCACTCATCCGCGAGGCGTACCCGCAGGTCAGCGTCTCGGTGTCGACGGACATCGTGCGCGAGCACCGCGAGTACGAGCGGACCAGCACCACCGTGCTGGAGGCGTACATCCGGCCGATCTTCGAACGCTACGTCGACGAGCTGGAGTCCGGGCTGGCCGCCCGGGGCTTCGCCGGCCGGTTCCTGATCATGCGGTCCGGCGGCGGGTCGATGACCTCGACGACGGCCAAGACGTCGCCGACGCACACCGTGCTGTCCGGCCCGGCCGGCGGCATCGTCGGCGCCGCCTACCTGGCCGGGGCGCTGGGCCGGGACAACCTGCTCACCTTCGACATCGGCGGGACGTCGCTGGACGCCTGCGTGATCGAGGCGGGCAGCCCGGTCGCCGCGTACGAGGCGCAGCTGGAGCACTTCCCGCTGCTGATCCCGACGTACGACATCCGCACCATCGGTGCCGGCGGCGGCTCCATCGCCTGGCTGGACCGGGGGCTGCTGAAGGTGGGCCCGCAGAGCGCCGGCGCCGACCCGGGGCCGGTCTGCTACGGCCGGGGCGGGCAGCGGCCGACCGTCACCGACGCCTCGGTGGTGCTCGGCTACGTCGACCCGGACCGGTTCCTCGCCGGCACGATGGGTCTGCAGGCCAAGGCGGCGCAGGCGGCGCTCGACGAGCAGATCGCCACCCCGCTCGGGCTGAGCCCGACCGCCGCTGCGGCCGGCGTCTACGACGTGCTGCTGGCCCGCACCGTCGGCGCGGTCCGGCAGATCACCGTGGAACGCGGCCACGACCCCCGGGTCTTCTCGCTGCTCGCCTTCGGCGGTGCCGGCCCGTTGCTGGCCCCGCTGCTGGCCCGCGAGATGGGCATCCGGGAGGTGGTGGTGCCGTTCGCCCCGTCCGGCTTCTCCGCCTGGGGGATGCTGTCGGCCGACATCGTCGACGACTTCTCCCGGACGGTGCTGGCCACCCTGGACGCCGACGCGCCGGAGGGCAGCGTCGACCTGGCCGCGCTGGAGGCGATGTTCGTCGAGGTCGAGGCCGAGGCGGTCGGCTCCCTGGTGGAGCAGGGCGTCGACGCCGGCTCGGCGGTGCTGGAACGCCAGTTGGAGCTGCGCTACCTCGGTCAGGAACACACCCTGATCGTCACCGTCGGCGCCGAGCTGGACCGCGACGCGATCCGGGATGCGTTCGAGCAGCTGCATCGCACCCGGTACGGCCACGCGATGAGCAACCGGCTGCAGATCCTCAACCTGCGGGTGCGCGGTATCGGCCGGACCACCCGCCCGGAGCTGGTCCGCCCGCCGGCCGGCGACGGCGACCCGACGCGGGCGCTGCTCGGCCGCCGCGACGCCTTCGACTTCGGCACCCGCGAGGTGGCGTCGTTCGCCGTCTACGACCGGGCGAAGCTGGCGCCGGGGGACCGGTTCGCCGGGCCGGCCCTGGTCGACGAGGGCACCTCCACCACGGTGGTGCCCAGCGGGCAGCGCGTCGAGGTCGACCCGCACGGCTACCTGCTGGTGACCCTGGAGGAGGCGAAGTGAGCACGCTGGACGGAGCCACCGCCGAGGTGGTGCGCAGCTACCTGATCTCCGCCGCCGAGGAGATGCGGGCCACGTTGATCCGCACCTCGTTCAACCCGGTGATCTACGAGGTGCACGACTTCGGCATGTCGATGTACGACGGCGACCTGCGGCTGATCGCCGAGGCGACCGGGTTGACGTTTTTCCTCGGCGCCAACGACTTCTCCCTCGCCAAGGGGGTCGAGTACGTCGGCCGGGAGAACCTGCACCGTGGCGACATCGTGCTGCTGAACTACCCGTACTGGAACGCGGCGCATGCCTCGGACGCCACCCTGTTCGCCCCGGTGTTCATGCCGGACCCGGCCGACGCCGATCCGGACGCCGACGGCGACCTGGTCGGGTTCCTGTGCGTGCGGGCGCACTGGATGGACCTGGGTGCCAAGGACCCGGGTTATGTGCTCGACTCCACCGACATACACCAGGAAGGGCTGATCTTCCCCGGCACGAAGGTGGTGTCCCGGGGCGAGCCGGTGCACGAGATCCACGAGCTGATCCGCTTCAACTCGCGGATGCCGGCCGAGGTGCTCGGCGACCTGCACGCGCAGATCGCCGCGCTGCGCACCGGCGAGCGGCGGTTGCTGGAGATCCTGGCGAAGTTCGGCCGGCCCACGGTGGCCGCCGCCGTCGATGCGATCATCGCCGACGGCGAGGCCCGCAGCCGGGCCGCCCTGGCCGCCCTGCCGCAGGGCTCGTGGACCGCCACCGACTGGGTCGACGACGACGGCATCACCGAGGAACCGGTGAAGATGCAGGTCACCGTCACCATCGCCGACGGCACCTTCACCGTCGACTTCGCCGGCTCGTCACCGGCGGTGCCCGGCCCGATCAACATGCCGTACGGGGCCACCGAGGCGATCTGCAAGGTCATCCTGAAGTCGTTGACCTCACCGGACCAGCCGTCGAACGCCGGCACCATCGCGCCGCTGCGGGTCAGGGCCGAGCCGGGCAGCCTGTTCCACGCCGTCTACCCGCAGCCGACGTTTACCCTGTGGACCGGCATCGTCGCCGTCGAGCTGATCCTCAAGGCACTCGCCCAGGGCATGCCGGACCGGTTGCCGGCCTCGTCCGGCGGGGACGTGCCCGGGTTCATGATGGTCGGTATCCACCCGGACACCGGCCAGCTCTTCGCGGTCAGCAACAACGACCCGGTCGGCTGGGGCGGCACCCGGGAGCACGACGGGATGAACGCCGCCACCCACGTCTCCGGCAGCACCGGGCGGATGACCCCGATCGAGGTCCTCGAGGCCCGGACCGGGATGTTCTTCGAACGGTTCGAGATGCGCACCGACTCCGGCGGCGCCGGCCGGCACCGGGGCGGCGTGGGGCTGCGGCGCGACATCCGGTTCGTCACCCCGGGTGAGTTCCTGTCGGTGATCAAGAAGACGAAGTCGGCGCCGTGGGCGCTCGACGGTGGCGCGCGGCCCGACCCGAACCAGGTGATCGTGCACCCGGGCACCGACCGGGAACGGCGGGTCAGCACGAAACGGACACCGGTGGTGCCCGGTGACCGGGTCACCCTGCTCACCGCCGGTGGCGGCGGGCACGGCGACCCGCGCGACCGTGACCCGGACGCGGTCCGCGAAGACGTCGCCGAAGGCTACGTGTCGCCGGCCGCCGCCCGCGAGGTGTACGGGGTCGAGGTCGATGACTGATACTTCCAGGGTGGACGGTGCGGCGACCGAGGTGGTGCGGAGCTACCTGGTGGCCGCCGCCGAGGAGATGCGCTCCGCGCTGGTACGCACCGCGTTCAACCCGGTCATCTACGAGGTGTACGACTTCGGCATCTCCATCTACGACGCCGGGCTGCGGCTGGTCGCCGAGTCGACCGGGCTGAGTCGGTTCCTCGGCGCCAACGACTACTCGATCCGCAAGGGCGTCGAGTACGTCGGCCGGGAGAACCTGCACCCCGGCGACGTCGTGCTGCTCAACTACCCGTACTGGAACGCGGCGCACGCCTACGACGCCACCCTGTTCGCCCCGGTCTTCCTGCCGGAGCCGGCCGGTGCCGGCGGTGGCGGGCCGGCCGGGGACGGCCCGCTGATCGGGTTCCTGTGCGTGCGGGCGCACTGGATGGACCTCGGTGCCAAGGACCCGGGCTACGTGCTCGACTCCACCGACATGCATCAGGAAGGCGTCATCTTCCCCGGCACCAAGGTGTTCCGCCGGGGCGAGCCGGTGCCCGAGATCATCGAGCTGATCCGCTTCAACTCGCGGATGCCCGAACTGGTCATCGGCGACCTGCACGCCCAGGTCGCGGCGCTGCGCACCGGTGAGCGCCGGCTGATCGAGCTGGTCGAACGGTTCGGCCCGGCCACCGTCACCACGGTCGTCGACACCGCGATCGCCGCCGCCGAAGCGTCCACCGCCGACGCGCTCGCCGCGTTGCCGCAGGGTTCCTGGACCGCCGTGGACTGGCTCGACGACGACGGCATCACCGACGAGCCGATCAAGATGCAGGTCACCGTCACCATCGCCGACGGCACCTGCACCGTCGATTTCACCGGGTCGTCACCGGCCGTCGCCGGACCGGTGAACCTGCCGTACGGGTCGACCATCGCCACCGCCCGGGTCGCGTTCAAGGCGCTCACCACACCGACCGAGCAGACCAACGCCGGGCACTTCACCGCGCTGCGGGTGGTCGCCGAACCGGGCAGCCTGTTCCACGCCGTCTACCCGGCCGCCACGTTCACCCAGTGGACCGGCACGGTGGCGATGGAGCTGATCTACCGGGCGCTGGCCCAGGGCATGCCGGACCGGCTGGCCGCGTCGTCCGGTGGCGACGTGCCCGGGTTCATGATGGTCGGCACCCACCCGGACACCGGGCAGCTGTACGCGGTCAGCAACAACGACCCGGTCGGCTGGGGTGCCTCGCCCGACCACGACGGCATCGGCCCGGCCAACCACCTGTGCCAGACCCAGGCCCGCAACACCCCGGTCGAGGTGCTCGAAGCCCGGACCGGGATGTTCTTCGAACGGCTGGAGATCCGCACCGACTCCGGCGGCGCCGGCCGGCACCGGGGCGGACCCGGGCTGCGCCGCGACATCCGGTTCACCACCGCCGGCGAGTTCCTGTCCGTGGTGAAGAAGACCAGGTCGGCGCCGTGGGCGCTGGACGGTGGTGGGCAGCCGGACCCGATCCAGGTGGTCGTCCACCCCGGCAGCGACCGGGAACGACGGGTCAGCACGAAACGCACGCCGGTCGCCCCCGGTGACCGGGTCACCCTGCTCACCGCCGGTGGCGGCGGGCACGGCGACCCGCGCGACCGCGACCCCGAGGCGGTTCGCGCCGACGTCGCCGAAGGCTACGTGTCACCGGCGGCCGCCCGCGACGTCTACGGCGTCCCCGCACCCGCACCCCGCAGAAAGGCCCGCGATGACCAACCCCGCTGACCGGACGCCGACATGAGCGCCGCCACCCACCCCGGACCGGTCGACACCGTCCTGACCAACTGCACCGTCGTGGACGCCCGCGTCCTCGACGGCGTCGGTCCGGTCACCGACGCCGCCGTCTGGGTGCGCGGCGACCGGATCGCCGCCGTCGGACGGGCCGCCGAGGTGACCGCCACCGCCCGCGCCGAGGCCGACGTCACCGAGATCGACCTCGGCGGCGCGTATCTGACACCCGGGCTGACCAACATGCACACCCACCTGTCGCTGTCCCTGCCCGGTGCCGGCGGGCAGAGCGTCAAGGACCTGACCCCGCACGAGCTGGCCCTCTACATGGCCGACGGGGCCCGGCGCACCCTGCTCTGCGGGGTGACCACGGTCCGCTGCGTGGCAGAGAAGGACCACGCCGACTTCGCGCTGCGCCGGGCGATCACCGCCGGCCGGGTCACCGGGCCACGGATCTTCACCGCCGGCCGCGCCTTGGTCTGCACCGGCGGACACGGCCACGAGAGCACCGACACCCTGGAATGCGACGGGGCCGACGGGTTCCGGCGTGGAGTGCGCAGCCAGATCAGGGCCGGTGCCGACCTGATCAAGGTGATGATCTCCGGCGGGATCGCCGGCGAACACGAGTCGATCCACACCCGGCAGCTGTTCCCCGACGAGATGGCCGCCGTCATCGACACCGCGCACGCCTGGGGGCGCAAGGTCACCGCGCACGCCGGCCCGGCACCGGTCATCGGCGAGGCCGTCGAGCTGGGGCTGGACTGCGTCGAACACGGCTACCAGCTCACCGAGGAGGTGGCGGCGCGGATGGCGCAGCGGGGAACCGCGCTGGTGCCGACCCTGCTGGTCACCCGGTGCAAGGAGTTCTTCGACGAACTCGGCGTACCGCAGTGGATGCAGTGCCGTTCGCTCGGTGCCGGACCCCGGCACCTGGAGAGCTACGCGATGGCCCTGGCCGCCGGGGTGGAGGTGCTGCTCGGCAGCGACATGCCGCCGTTCTGGCAATTCGAGGGCACCAACGCCTCGGTGCGGGAGCTGGAGTACCTGTCGGAGAGCGGCATCGGCCCGGCTCGCGCCCTGTACGCGGGCACCCTCGGCCCGGTCCGCTGGCTCGGCGCCGAGGCCGACCTCGGCACCGTCGAGACCGGCAAGTACGCCGACCTGGTGGCGATGGACGCCGACCCGACCGCCGACACGTCGGCGTTCCGGGGGGTGCGCTGGGTGATGTCCGGCGGCCGGGTGGTCCGCGACGACCGCGCCGGCTGGACCGCCTGGTGAACGACGTGAGGAGCAGAATGTCCGAGCAGGAGACCGCCGAGATCGCGGCGGCGATCGGCGACATGTACGACGCGTTCCTCGCCGGCGACCGGGTCCGCTTCGACCGGCACCTGCACGCCGACGTGACCACCTGGGAGACCCACCTGCCCGGCCCGCTGCGCACCCGCGACCAGCTGGACGCCTACCGGGAGCGACGCGACGCAGCCGGGGCCCGGCCGGTGCTGGACCGGCTGGCCCCCGAGGAGCTGCGGATCGACGTGTGGGGCGACGCCGCGGTGGCCCGCTACGTGCTGGTCGCGGTGCCGGCCGGCGGCGGCCCGGCCGAACACAGCCGGGTCACCGACGTCCTGCGCCACACCGGCGACGGCTGGCGGATCGTGCACCACCACTCCGAACTGGTCCGCCACCCGGCGGGACCGGCCCGCGAACCCGCCCTCGAACCGGCCGGCGGCCCGGCATGAGACGGCTGATCGCCACCGGGTACGGCGAACCCGACCAGGTGCTCACCGTCGCCGACCTGCCCGACGACCCACCACCCGGCCCCGGTCAGGTACGGATCGCCGTCGCCACGGTCGGGCTGAACTTCCTCGACGTGATGCTCTGCCGGGGCGAGTACCCGGTCCGCCCGGCGCCGCCGTTCACCCCCGGCGTCGAACTGGCCGGCCGGGTCGTGGCCGCCGGCACCGGCGCCGAAGCGCTCGCCGACACCGACGTGGTGGCCTGCCCGGCGCTGCCGCACGGCGCGCTCGGCGACACCGTCACCATCGACGCGGCGCTCGCCGTACCGCGTCCGGCGGGCATCTACCCGGTCGTCGCCGCCGCCGTCCCGGTCACCTACCAGACCGCCTGGTTCGCGCTGGACCGCGCCGCGGTCCGGCCCGGTGAGACGGTGCTGGTGCACGCTGGGGCCGGCGGCGTCGGCATCGCCGCCACGCAGCTGGCCGCCGCCCGGGGTGCCCGGGTGATCTGCACCGCCGGCGGGCCGGCGAAGACCGCGCTGTGCCGCGACAACGGCGCCGACGTCGCCGTCGACTACCTGGCCGGCGACTTCGTCGAGGCGGTACGCGACGCCACCGGCGGCGCCGGCGCGGACGTGATCGTCGACCCGGTCGGCGGGGACGTGTTCACCCGGTCACTGGACTGCCTGGCGTTCGAGGGCCGGCTCGTCGCGGTCGGCGCGGCCGGCGGCAACCCGCCACCGGTGGACCCGATGCGGCTGATCGCCGGCAACCACACTCTGATCGGGCTCTCCTGGGGCTCGACGTACCCGTGGACCCGGCCGGACGCGGTCGCCCAGGCGTACCAGCGGATCTTCGAACTGATCGCGGCCGGCACGGTCCGGCCCCCGGTGAACCGGGTCGTCGACCTGGCCGGCACCCCGGCCGCGCTCGCCGACCTGGCCGACCGGCGCACCACCGGAAAGATCATCGTCCGGATCGACCCGAGGGAGCAACCATGAGTGATCAGACTGCCGGCACCGACGGCGGCGACATCACCGCCGGCGGTGACATGGAGGTCTACGACCTGCGGGTCAGCGTGGACCGGATCACCGGCCGGTCGGTCTGCGGGATGGCCGTCGGCGACCACTTCGACCTGACCGACAGCGCCCACCTGAAGATCCCGGAAGGGAAACACTTCTGCGTGTACGCGCTCGCGTCGGTGCTGCCGTTCCTGGCCGCCAAGCAGCGCGACATGCCGCCGGGGGACTGGCTGGAACGCGACACCCTGTTCGCCTGCCCGGACCCGGAGGAGGGCCTGGTCATGCGGGTCGAACGGACCTGCAAGCGGCGAATGAACTCGGCCGACCTGACCTGAATCATCGGAGGTTCGCGTGGCTGTGGAAATCGGACTCGGCCTGCAGAGCGACAAACGCGCCGGCGACTACGCCCGGCTGGCCCGCGCCGCCGAGGCGTACGGCTTCGACGTGCTGAGCGTCTTCGGTGACCTGATGTACCAGCCGCCGATCTTCCCGCTGCTGGAGATGGCCGCCGCCACCGGACGGGTCCGGCTCGGCACCGCCTGCCTCAACCCGTACTCGATGGCGCCGTACGAGATCGCCGGCGAGCTCGCCGCCCTCGACCTGGCCTCGCACGGGCGGGCCTACCTGGGGCTGGCCCGTGGCACCTGGCTGGGCGCGGTCGGCATCGAGCAGCCGCGTCCGTTGACCGTGCTCGCCGAGGCCGCCGAGGTGATCCGCCGGTTGCTGCGCGGCGACACCGCCGGTTTCGACGGCAGGGTGTTCCGGCTGGCCCCGGAGACCGCCCTGCGGTACGCGGTACACCGCCCCGATCCGCCGCTGCTGCTCGGCGTGTGGGGGCCACGCGGTGCCGCGCTCGCCGGCCGGATCGCCGACGAGATCAAGGTCGGCGGCAGCGCCAACCCGGACATGGTGCCGGTGATCCGCGACCGGCTGCGTCCCGGCGCCGACGCCGCCGGCCGCTCCGTTGACGACATCGGCATCGTGTTCGGCGCGGTGACCGTGGTGGACACCGACGGTGCGGCGGCGCGGGCGAAGGCCCGCACCGAGGTGGCGATGTACCTGGCGGTGGTCGCCGATCTGGACCCGACGGTGACCGTGCCGGACGACCTGCTGGCGCAGGTCAAGTCGCTGGTGGCAGCCGGCCGCGACGTCGACGCCGGCCGGCTGGTGCCCGACGACCTGCTGGACCGGTTCGCCTTCTCCGGCACCCCGGAGCAGGTCGCCGCCCAGGCGCAGGCGCTGATCGACGCGGGGGTACGCCGGGTCGAGTTCGGCACTCCGCACGGGCTGACCGACGACCGTGGCGTCGAGCTGCTCGGCACCGAGGTGCTGCCGCTGCTACGTAGGGAGGCTTGCCGATGACAGTCGACGGTGTACTCGTCGTCGCCGGCCCGGGACTGACCGTCGACCCGGAGCTGCTGCGGGGCCTGGTCGTCGCCGAAGCAGCCGGCCTCGGCGTGGTCGGTGACTTCGTGGTCGCCGCCGACGCCGACGAGGTCCGCGGCCTGCTCGACGGGGTCGGCAGCGTCGGCGGGCGCGCGGTGGTGCTGCTGCCCGGCCCGGACCCGGCGGTACGGGCGCTGCTGACCGCCGACGGCCGCTGGGCAGGACGCACCGTCCACTACGACCCGCAGGTGACCGACCCGCAGCCGCCCGGTCCTGGCTCGGTCCACCTGTCCGGCCGGGGTGTGTGGGGGCTGGCCTGGGCGATCCGGCATGCCGTGCACCGGCTGCGCCGCCCGGCGCGGCGGGTCGCGTACGGGCCGGACCCGGAGCAGTGGGGCGAGCTGCGGCTACCGGCCGATGCGCCTGACGTGTCCGCCGGGCCGTTGCCGGTGGCGGTGCTGCTGCACGGCGGCTTCTGGCGATCGATCTGGGCGGCGGATCTGATGGACGCGCTCGCCGTCGACCTGGCCGACCGGGGCTACGCGGCGTGGAACCTGGAGTACCGCCGGCCGGACCGGCACGGCTGGCCGGCGACCACCGCCGACGTGGCGACCGGGCTGGCGGTGCTGGCCAACCTGCCGGAGCTGACCGGTGGCGCGGTGCCGGACGGTCTGCTGGACCTGGACCGGGTCGCGGTGTTCGGCCACTCCGCCGGCGGGCAGTTGGCGGTGCGGCTGGCCGCCGACGGCGGCCCGGTGCCGGTGGCGTTGGCGGTCTCCCTGGCGGGGGTGCTGGACCTGGCGGAAGGGGACCGACGCCAGGTCGGCACCGGCGCGGTCGCCGCCGCGCTCGGCGGTGGCCACGACATTGTGCCGCAGGTGTACGCCGCCTCGGATCCGATGGCCCGGCTGCCGATCGGGGTGCCGCAGCTGATCGTCCAGGGTGCCGGTGACGACCTCGACCTGATCGACTTCAACCGCCGGTACGTGGCGGCGGCGCGGGCAGCCGGGGAGGACCCGGGCTGGCTGGAGCAGCCGGGCGACCACTTCTCGGTGATCGACCCGGCCGCGCCGATCTGGCAGGCGACGATGACGCAGGTGGACCGGGTCCTGGGCCGGTGACGGGCCGGATCCGGTCAGCCGGCCCGAAATTATTACGTGTCAGTGAACATGTTGCCCACTAGTGGGCAGTGCGGCGGTCAGAACAGCCGCGGGGTGACCACCGACACCACGGTGGTCACCTGGTCGGTGTCGTTGTACAGCCGGTGCGGGGTGCTGGACCGCAGGTGCAGGCTGTCGCCCGGGTAGAGCCGGTGCTCCACCCCGTCGACCTCGTACAGCAACTCGCCGCTGACCACGTAGGCGAACTCCTCGCCGAAGTGCCCGTACGCCTCCTCGCGGCGCCCGCCCGGCGCGATGTGCACCAGCATCGGCTCCAGCACCAGGTTGGGGCCACGGTCGGAGAGCATCCGGTAGGTCTGCTGACCGGAGACGTACTCGGTGGCACCGTTGTCGGCCCGGGTGAGGGTGAAGTGCACCGGCAGGCTGCCCTGCGGGTCCTCGGCGGTTTCGGTCGGCTCCGCGCTGAAGAACTCGGCGACCGGCCGGTCCAGGGCGGCGGCGACGCTGTTGAGCGCGGTCAGCCCGATCGACGAGACACCCCGCTCGACCTGGGACAGGAACCCGATCGACAGGTTGGCGCGGCTGGCCAGACCGCGCAGGGTCAGCCCCTGCTCCTTGCGGAACTGGCGCATCCGGGCGCCGACCAGATCCTGGCGTGCGTCGCCGTCGGCGACGACGCGATCAGACCTGCGCACCGGACCTCCTGAGACCCCCGCGCGGACCGCCCGCCGGGCCGCGCCGATTCTTGTTCGATGGTATCGAACTAACTGCCCCAACCGGAACCCCGACCGGACGTCGTAGACGGCTAATGCGCACCCTGACGAGCGCACACCCGCCGACCGCGAGCTTGACTACACAGCGTGTCGATCGTCTTCCTTGACGTGAAATCCTGTGGAGAACGGGATTGACGGAAGCTGGTGTCCGGTGGCTAGGCTGCTCCAGCAGTCACATTTACACATCGCGGGGGTGGACGTGCCGTACAGCAGGCGCCAGTTGACGTTCGACGCAGACCGGGTACTCAAGGGACTGTCGGGTTGGCCGCCTCGCCTCGCTGCTGGCGTGGCGACCCTGCTGGTGGTCACCCTGGTGCCGGCCGCACCAGCGGTCGCCGCAGCCAACCAGGCACCAGACCGCCCGACACAGCTCACCGTGCACGGCCGCGCCTGCGAGCCGGGCGCCGGCAGAGTCTGGACGCTCACGACGACACCGACGTTCGCCGCCCGCGCCAGCGACGCGGACGCTGGTCAGCAGTCGCTCACCACCACGTTCTCCTGGCGGCGGGTCGGTCAGCCCCCACACACCATGCAGCAGGTGCAGCAGAGCACCGGCAATCCGTCCTTCGCCTCCGCTACGGTGCCGACGGCAGCGGCGCTGGAGCACGGTGCGTCCTACCTGCTCCGCGCCCGCACCACCGACGGCACGTCGGCCGGGGGCTGGTCGAAGCCGTGCCGGTTCACCGTGGACGTCGTCGCACCACAGCCACCGTCGGCGGTCACCTCGGCCGACTATCCGCCGATGACACCCAACCAGCCGCCGGTCGGCGGGGTCGGTATCCCGGGAATCTTCACGATCAGCCCGCCGGCCGACGCCACCGGCATCGTCGGCTACGCCTACACCCTCGACAGCGGCATCGGCCCCGGCTCCGCGCCGGTGGTGCCGGCCGCCGCCGACGGCTCTGCCACGCTCGAGCTCCAGCCGAGCAGAGACGGCTTCAACACCTTGCGGGTCTGGTCGAAGGACCAGGCAGGGCTGGTTTCCACCGTGGTGGAGTATGAGTTCTGGGTCGCCAGCGGCAACGCGCCGGCCGCGCACTGGGACTTCGACGACGGCGGTGCCGTCGGCGACGGCGGTGCCGTCGGCGACGACGGCACCGGCAACGGCAACGACCTCACCGTCGTCGGAGCCACCACCGCGCCAGGCCGGAACAGTCCCGCCCTTTCACTGACCGCAGCCGGCGACCACGCGGCCACCACCGGACCGGTCAGCTGGCCGCACCCGACGACCGCAGCCGCGCTCACCCTGCGTACCGACCTGACCTTCACCTTGTCGGCGTGGGCCAAACTCGATGCGGCCGGCACCGCACAGACCGTCGTTACGGTCGACGGCAGCACCACCTCGGTCGCCGCCATCGGCTATGACGCGACCGCCGATCGGTGGCGCTTCACGATGGCCGACGGCGACTCCGCCGCCGCCACGCTGATCAGCGTGGACTCCGACACCGCCGCTGTCCCCGGCCGGTGGACGCACCTCGCGGCGACCTACCACAAGCCCTCCGGCGCGATGCAGCTGCACGTCAACGGCGTTCGGCAGAACGCGACCGCCACTCTCGCCGGCAGCGTCGCCGCCACCGGGCCGGTCACCATCGGGCAGGCGCTCCGGGCCGGCGCGGCCACCGACCAGTTCTTCGGCCAGCTCGACGACGTCCGCGTCTACCAGCGAGCGCTCTCCACATCGGAGATCGGCGAGCAGGCCCGCCCGTTCGCGCCCCAGGTCAGTCTGCCCGACGGAGCCAGTGTCGATCTGGGCACCTCCGTCCCGGTGACCTTCGACGCTGGCGGCGACACCAACGTGACCCAGTTCCGCTACAGCGTCGGCTCGGCCATTCTGAACCAGAACGCCGTGCCGGACGTGCCCGGAGGCTCGGTCACCGTGTCCGTCACCCCGACGGCACTCGGTGACGTGCCGGTATTCGTCGGCAGCCGGACCGCCGAAGGCCTCACCAGCCCGCTCACGAGCGTGACCCTGCAGGTGCTGCCCGCACCCGTGACGGTCACCGGCACCGTGTACGGAACGGACTTCATGCCGGTCGGTGCCGGCGTAACGGTCACCCTGGAGCCGGGCGGTCGGCAGACCTCCACCGGCGCCGACGGCGGTTTCAGCTTCGCGGACGTCGACCCGGGGCAGTATTCCGTGACCGCGAGCTCCGGCGGTGGAGACTGTGGAACCGCCGCCAGCACGGAGATCACCGTCCCCGATATCGCCGACGTCGTGCTGTTCCTGTCCCCGGTGGCCAGCCCGGACGGGAGCCTCTGCCAGGAACTGACCCAGCCGTTCACGCCGGTGTCCGGTACGGCGCTCGCGCTCGCTGGGAACGACGAGGTCACCGAGACCGCCCTGCCGTTCCCGGTCACCTTCTACGGCCAGACCTACAACTCGGCCTGGGTGGACACCAACGGCATCCTGACCTTCACCGACCCAGGCGGCTCGCACCCGACGCCGGCCGGCATCCCCACCGTCGGCGGACCTGATGCGATGGTCGCCGCGTTCTGGGACGATCTGATCGTTGACGGGCAGGCCAGCGTGGTGACGGCGACGCGGGGCTTCGCGCCGTTCCGCGAGTTCGTCGTCGAATGGCGGGACGTACGCCGCGCCGCCGACCCCGACGAGCGGATGACGTTCCAGGTCGTGCTCGGTGAGCTGGGCGTCATCCAGGTCAACTACACCGGGATCGACCCGGCCAGCCCGGGTGAGCGCGGTGCCGGTGCCACCATCGGCGTCGAGAACGCCACCGGCACTGGCGGCCTGGAGTACTCGTCCGGCGCGCCGGTGCTCGTCGACGACCGTACGGTGGCCTTCATACCGGGTGTCTGACTGTCGTGGTCGGGCCAGGACCAGCGGTGGTCGTAGCCACTGGTGGCAGACGGGTGACTGTTGGATCCAATGGTCACTCAAGTCTACCGTTTGTTGGTCGACTGTCCTCGTGTGGCAGCCGACGTCGAGGGGTGGCTTGAGTGGCCGACGGCGCGCCTGAGCGTGATTATGTGGAGTGGATCGCCGTTCCATCTTTGGGTACTGACCCGCAAATCCCGATGCCGTGGAGCTTTGGGGCCCTCGGTGACCTTCTCTGGCTTGCGATGCCATTCTGTCGTCCCAGTCTAGTGGAGTTGGCTTGCCGGCACCTCCACTCGTCACTTCCTGTGCTGGAGCCACTCGATAGAGTCAGTGACTTCGATCTGATGATCCAAGTGGCACTGCCCTGGACGCAGCGAGTGTTGCTCGATCTCGATCTGACTACTGAGCGTGATCGACTGGCCGGATTCTTGGAGGCGCTTATCGAACATGGGCCCATGTTCGAGTATGCGATCGATATGTACTATCTTGATGGACTTCGGGATCCTCGATACCGAGACGCTCTGCGAGATCTGAGCCCGAATTTTTACGGTGTACATTTCTGCTAGGCGTCTCGTTGTCTCTCACCTACTTTCCGTTGCATGGTGTATCCAAAAAGTGCTGCGAAGATGGCTCCCGTCAAAGGTAGTGTCGCTGCCCCCCAGTCGGCTTCTAGTGCGAAAGCCATGATGGTAATCCCGTTGAAGATCAACGCTAAGAGGAGGTAAAGTGCGACTCGCATCTCTTGGGAGGTCATGCGCCAATTATTGCCGATGGGTACATTCTCTTCCAGTACCCTGATCATAAACTTTCACCATCCTGGGAAGTGCCCAGCTCGCGATCACGGTTTCCGTGGCGCCGAGGCATAGGGGGAGTCTACGCTCGGTAGAATGTGGACTTTTCGCCCTGCGGTAGGGTGTGGGGATGTCGATGCCGGTGACTGTTGTTGGTCTTGTGGTGGGAGGCCCGGTCACCGGAACGTCAACCAGCGCTTTGGCCTCGCGTGCCGCTGGGTCGGAGGCACAGGCGACGGCGATTGCGTCGAGTCCGTCGTCGGCACCGGCGCGCACCGCGCCGAGCAGCGGGCTGTAGAGCAGGTCGTCGGCGGCGATGTACGCGCTCGGCAGCACCACCTGCAGGTTGCGGATCACGATCTCGGTGCCCGGACCGACCGCCTGCTGCGCTGCCTGCCGGTCGCTACCAGATCCGCACCCGTGCTGAGCTGCGAAAACGGGTAACACACAGCCTTGGTCGCCGCCCGCGTGGTCGGGCGTTCCGCACCGGCGGTGACGCCGGCCCGGAACGCCCGGATCGATGTGATCGACTGCGGTCGACGCTCAGCCGGTCAGCTCGGCGTCGACATCAGGATCGGCAGCACGGCCCGCGCCTCGGCATGACTGGTGTTGCGCATCGCGGTGGCGGTGGTCCCGGGGATGTCCCACGGGTTGCTGGTCGGCGGGTAGTACATCTTCTTGGTCGTGACCGCGACGACGTTGTTGTAGGCCACGCACCGGGTCTCCCACCGGTAGATCTTGCCGGACTGCGGGATGCCGGTGAGCCCGAGCAGGTTGGTGGTGCAGTTCGGGGCGAGAGCGGACAGCACCGTGTTGTTGCCGCCGATCGTCAGGTCGAGCAGGCCTCTGGTGCTCAACCTGGCGTGCGCCCGGGCGGTCAGGGCCAGCGGGCCGACCGTGTTGAGGGTGAAGCCGAGCTGGTCGGCGGAGGCTTCGTCGGTGACGACTTCGAGCAGACTGTCGATCAGGGTGATGCAGGCGGTGGTGTCCCGGGCGTACACCTGAAGGTTGTCCTGGGTGAAGGTCTTGATGTCGTCGAAGTCGATGATGGCGCTGCGCGCGCAGGCCTTGGCCTGTGCGGTGGCGATCCGGTCGATCTGGGCGAGGATCTCCACCTTGGCGCCGTTGATGGTGTTGATGATCTTGGTGGTGGACTGGTCGAGCGACGCCCCCTGCTTGTACTCCTTGTACAGCTCGTAGGCGCTCTTGGCGGCGGCGATGACCGACGAGATGTCGAACGCCTGCGCCGGTCGGGCACCCAGCGGCACGGTGACCACGACCGCGGCGGCCGCGGCCAACCAACGGCGGTAGCGCATCTGTTTCAACAGGATCTCCTTCGACTGGCGGCCAGGGTGGCCAGCGGTGACCCCGCAGGTCAGCGGAGCGCGGCCAGTCTGGCGAGATCGGCTGGACCACGGTTGGACCACGACTGGATCACGGCACACGACCGAAGCGCGGCGCATGATCACGGATCGCGGCGGACGATCGCGGCGGCTCCGCCGACAACCGGGCGCTGATCGTCGCCGCCTCCGGCGCACCCAGCTCGGTGAAGATCGCCAGCGCGCGACGCCAGTAGCCGTGCGCCTGCGCCCGCTGCCCGGCCGCGTGCGCCGCAGCGCCGAGCCCGTCGAACGCCAGCGCCTCGACGCCACGCGACCCGGTACCGGCGGCGATCGACCGGGCCAGGGCATGGCAGCGGGCCGCAGCACGGTCGGCACCACGGCGGTTGTGCAGCTGACCGGCGTAGTTCAGCAGCATCGCCTCGCCGACCCGGTCGCCGGTGCGGCGGCACAACACCAGCCCTTCCCGCAGCTGCCCGGCGGCGTCGCCGAGCCGGCCCTCGACCGTGAACAGCTGACCCAGGCTGCCGAGCGCCCAGACCACCCCGTGATGCTCGCCGAGCGTACGTAGCAGTGCCAGCGCCCGGCCGATGTAACAGATCGCCGCACGCCGGTCGCCCAGCTCACCCAGCACCACACCGAGGTTGCCCAGGGTCCGTGCCTCACCGGCCGGCTCGTCGACGTCGCGGTAGAGCGCCAACGCCTGCCGGAGGTGCGCCACCGCCTGCTGGCGGCGCCTCTGATGGTCGTGCACGACGGCCAGGTTGGTCAGCAGGTTCGCCTCACCGGCCAGGTCAGCTGCCGCGCGGGCGGCAGCGATCCCGTGACCCTGCATGGTGATCGCGTCCGGATAGTGGCCGCCGCATTCCAGATGCCGGTAGAGCAGCGCGGTCAGCCGTACGGCGTGCCGGGCCGGGCCGTGCCGCGCACCGTACGCGGTGACCGCCATCAGGTTGGCCCGCTCCACCTCCAACCAGACCCGCGCGACCCCCGGGTCACCGCTTGCGAACCCGGTCGGCGGCTCGGCCTGCGCGACGGCCAGGTCACCGTCCGGACCGGTCGGCGGCACCGTCGGCCGCAGGTGACGTTCGGCCGGGCGCACCGCGTCCATCGCCGTGGCGGCGGTATGCAGGTAGTAGTCGAACAACCGGGTCACGGCAGCGTCGCGGACCTCCGGCGGGTCAACGTCGGCGGCAAGCTCCGCCGCGTACGCCCGGAGCAGGTCGTGCATGCCGTACCGGTCCGGCCCGGCCGGCTCCACCAGGTGCGCCCGGCACAGCCGGTTGACCAGCCGATCCGCCGTCACCGGATCCGTCCCGGCCAGCGCGGCCACCGCCGCCGCGTCGACGTCCGCCCCGGGATGCAGCCCGAGCAGCCGGAACGCGCGCGCCGCCTCGGCCGGCAGATACTGGTACGACCAGGACAGGATCGCCCGTACGCCGGTGCGCCGGTCGCCGCCGGCGTCCAACATGTCGAGCCGTCGCCGCCGGTCGGTGAGCCCGTCGACCAGCCGGGTCAGGCTCAGCTCGGCGCGGGCGGTCGCCAGCTCGGCGGCGACCCGCAACGCCAACGGCAGCTGGGCGCACTGCGTTGCCAGCGTCACCGCGGCCTGCAGTTCGGCGTCGACCCGGTCGCCGACCAGCCGCCGCAGCAGCGCCACCGCGTCGTCGATCGGCAGGAGGCCGAGCCCTCCCTCCCGGGCGACCAGCCCGGCCAACGGATCCCGGCTGGTCACCAGCACCGGGCAGGAGGCGGCACCGGGCAGCAGCGGTCGTACCTGCTCGACCGACGCCGCGTTGTCGAGCACCACCAGCATCCGGCGGCCGTCCATCAGGCTGCGGTAGTGGGCGGCGCGTTCGTCGACGTCCAACGCCATATCGGCGTCCGCCACGCCGAGCGCCCGCAGGAACCGGGCCAGCGCTGCACCCGGCTCGACCGGCTGCTCCGGGTCGTACCCGCGCAGGTCGATGTAGAGCTGCCCGTCCGGGAACCGGTCGCGGGCCCGGCGCGCCCACCACACCGCCAGCGCGGTCTTGCCCACCCCTGCGCTGCCGGACAGCACACAGATCACCGCGCCCGGATCGGCGTCGCCGCGTCCGGCGGCCCCCATCGCCCGGTCGAGCCAGCCGAGCTCGGCGGCGCGGCCGGTGAACCCGGCGACGTCGGCCGGCAACTGCGCCGGCACCGGCGCGATCGCGTCCAGGCGCCGGCCCCGGCGCGGCCAGACCTGCTCGCTGGCGGTACGCGCCCCGGCCGGCGGGTCGGCCCGCAGTAGATCGGTGTACGCGGCGACCAGCTCGGGACCGGGATCGACACCGAGTTCGTCGGCGAGCCGGTCCCGGGTGTCGTGGAAGACGGTGAACGCCTCGGCCCGCTGCCCACTGGCCCGGTACGCGCGGATCAGCTGCGCCTGGCGGGCCTCGTCGAGCGGCTTCGCGGCAGCGGCCTGCGCCAGCCAGGGCAGTGCGGCGCTTGCCCGGCCACAGGCGATCATCAGGTCGCCGTACCGGGTCAACGCGGCCTGCAGTTCACCGTCGAGGGCCACCACCTTCGGGTGGCCGGCCAGCGTGGGCACGTCCACCAGCGGAGGTCCCTGCCACAGCTGGAGCGCCTCGCCGAGTAGTTCGGCGTCGCGCTCCAGCCCGGCTGCACCGGGCCGCGCGGTGGCGACCAGGTGCCGGAACCGCAGCAGGTCGACCGTGACGGCCGAGGCCCGCAGCAGGTATCCGTCACCGATCTGCGGCAGGAGCAGACTCGGGGCCCGGGACGGGCGGTCCGGTTCGAACAACCGACGCAGATGTTTGACGTGCGTCTGAATGACGTTGGTCGACGTCGCCGGTGGCGGTTGGTCCGGCCAGAGCGCGTCGACCAGCTCCGAGCGGGGCAGCGGCTGTCCGCCGTCGAGCGCGAGCAGACCGAGCACCGCCCGCCGGGCGGTCGGCCCGGGGTCGAGTGCCTGCTGCTCGCGCCACACCCGTACCGGGCCCAGCACCTGCACCTGCAAGAAGACTTCACCTCGTGACCGCTGCGCCACCGCCCGGCGTCGGACCGTGATCGACGTTCCCCGCAGATCGACCGAGCGGAGTATAGGTGCTGGTCAGTCGTCGTCAGTGGGTTGCGGTGACCGGATGGAAGACGGCGTCGAGCGCCTTGAGGTAGCCGTCGGTGTAGCCGGCGAGGTTCGGGTGGAACGCGTCGTCGATGGCGGTGATGCCGTTGAGCCATGGGTCGTCGTCGCAGACCCGGTGCTTGTCGAACAGGGCGTCGACCGGGGCGAACGCGCCGTACGTCTTCGCCGTGTTCCCGATGGCCTCGTTGAGCTTCACCGCCGCGTGGTTGATCCACCCCCGTCGGTTCGCGTCCAGCGGTGCTTCGAAGCAGAACGTCGGGGCCAACAGCTGCGGGTAGCCGAGGACGATCAGCTTGGCGTTCGGGGCGGCGGCGAGGACGTCTCCGTACACCTGCTTCAGCTTGCCCGGCAACGTCGTCGCGATGTACGCGAGGGCCTTGTCGATGGCGTCCTTGCAGGTGATGTCGAGCAGCGCTTCGATGCATGTCTCCAACGTGGAGGTGAAGCCGAGGTTGTCGCCGCCGACGGTGATGGTCACCAGCGTCGTGTCCGGCCCGAGGAAGCCGAGCTGGTGCGCGATCACGTCGTCGGTGGTGGCGCCGCTGCAGGCCGAGAAGCCGAACGACAGGCGCGGGTTGTTCCGGGCGAACTGGGCGGCGTACGAGTGGGCGCTCTGCTTGCAGTCGCCGTCGGTGTACGGCGGGGCGCCCACCCCGGACGAGTACGAGTCGCCCAGCGCGACGTACTGCCGGTCGTCTGCGGCGGATGTGTCGCCGGTCGTGCCGGCGGCGTTGGCGGCGGCGGGCACGGCGGCGATGGTGATCAGCAGCGTCGCCGCGACGGGCAACGCGAGGGCGGGACGGAGCTTTCGGGCACGGCTCAGCATGGTGGCGCCTCCTTCGATGGTGGAGACGCTCCGGCCGGGGTGGCCGTCGTCTCCAAAGTGGAAGTGAGCATGCGCCGCCGATAGCCGGCAATCAATCGAAGCGTCGGAAACCCTACTGTCGACTGAGTTGCTGATCACCCGTGGTTGGTCGTAGACCGAACCGGTCGGCGAAGCCGGACAGGTCGTCCCGCTGCTCGGCCAGGGTGTCGGCGCCGCTGCCGACCACGATCCGGGTCACCCCCTGCGCCGCGTACGCCTCGACCCGTTGCGCCGAAAGCTCAGTCGACCCCCACCGGGTGTACTCCAGCGCGTCAGGGTCACGGCCGGCCTCCGCCGCGACGGACCTCGCCAACTCCCACTGTGCCGCCCGCTCGTCCGGGGTCAACAGCCCGCCGGGGAAGTAGCCGTCGCCACGTAGCCCGACCCGCCGGGCCGCCGCCCGGCTCGAACCACCCACATGAATCGGCAACGCGGTGGCACCGTGCGGCTTCGGAAAGCTGCACACTCGCTCGAAGTCGAAGAACTCGCCGTGGAACGACACACCGTCGGCATCACCGCCCCACAGCAGCCGTAGCACGTCGATCGCCTCGTCGGCACGTCGGCCACGGGAACGGAAGTCGACCCCCACCGCCGTCGCCTCGCCGGGCAGGCCGCCCAGTCCGACGGTCAGCAGCCGCATCCGGCCCTTCGACAGGACGTCGATCGTCGCCAGCCGCTTGGCGAGCACCACCGGATGGTGGTACGGCAGCAGCAGCACCCCGGTGCCGAGCAGCAGCCGGTCGGTTGCCGCCGCCACGAAGGCCAGCAGGTCCAACGGGTCCGCGTACGGCAGCGACGGCGGCATCTCGACCGCCCCGACCGTCGCACCTGGATACAGCACCACGTGTTCCGGCACGTACAAGCCTTCGAACCCGCATGCCTCGGCGTGCTGGGCGTACCCGATGAGCCGGTCCGGGTCGGTGCCGTGCAGCGGGGTGCTGTAACTGACCGCGAACCTCACCGCCGCCGATCCGCCCGCGCCCGGTCGAGCTGGCACCGCAGCTGTTCCCGTACACCTGCCAACCGTGCCAGTCCGGCATCGACCTCGGCCAGCTTGCGCAGCAGCACCGAGATCGAGTCGGGGCAGACGTCGCCGGACGGATTTCCGGCCCGCAGGCAGGTCACGAACGGGCGGATGTCCTCCAGATCGAAACCGACGGCGAGCAACGACCGGATCTCGCCGACCACCCGCAGCTCCGTATCGTCGTAGTCGCGGTAGCCGTTGGCGCATCGCCGGGGCCGGACCAGCCCCTGCGCCTCGTAGTAGCGCAGCGTCCGGGCGCTCGTCCCGGCCTGCCGCGCCAGCTCACCGATCAACATGTGACCTCCCCGGCCAGCCTCGGACCCACCATGACGCTAAACGTTGACGTCGGTGTCAGGGCAACGAGCCGGCGGACCTGGCGACGGTCAGCCGAGGGCGGCAGCCATCCGGCGTACCGCCTCGGTGATCGTCTCCGGCGCGGCGGCCAGGTTCAACCGGGCGTGTCCGACCCCGCCCGCGCCGAAGTCCAGCCCGCCGCTGAGCGCCACCCGCCCCCGGTCGAGGAACACCGCCGCCGGGTCGTCGCCGAGCCCCAACGTCCGGCAGTCCAACCAGGCCAGAAAGGTCGCCTCGCCCGGCGTGTACCGCACCTGCGGCAACCGGTCCGCCAGCAGTTCGGCCAGCAGCCGCCGGTTCGAGTCGACCGCCGATCGTACGGTGTCCAGCCAGTCGCCGCCGTCGCGGAACGCCGCCGTGTGTGCGATCACCCCGAGATGGTTGACCCCGTGGCCGACCTCCTCCGGCAGCCGGGCCAGGTCGGCTGCGGCCGCTGGCCCGGCGACCGCGAGGGCGGCCTTCAACCCGGCCAGGTTCCAGCCCTTCGAGCCGGAGATCAGTGTCAGGCCGTCGTCGGCGCCGGGCACCGACAGGTACGGCACGAACGGCACGCCGGACGCGGTCATCGGTGCGTGGATCTCGTCGACCACCACCCATACGCCGTGCCGGCCGGCCAGCTCCGCGACGGCCGCCAGCTCGTCGGCGGTGTGCACCGTCCCGGTCGGGTTGTGCGGACTGCACAGCAGGTACGCCGCCCGGCGGCCACCCGCGCGGGCGGCGGTGAACGCCTCGGCCAGCGCGTCGAGGTCCAGCCGGCCGTCCGGACCGAGCGGGGCCTCCCGCACCGGCCGGTCCAGGTTGCGCAGGAACCCGTAGAACGGCGGGTACACCGGCGGGTTGATCACGACCGTGTCGCCCGGCCCGGTCACCAGCTTCAGCATCTCGACCGCGCCGAGCATCACGTCCGGCACGATCGCCGTGCGCGCCGGGTCCAGACCGTCCCACCCCCACCGTTCGGCCGCGAACCCGGCGACCGCCTCGGCGTAACCGGCACCGGTGGCGTACCCGAGATCGCCGGCACGCACCGCCGCGTCGATCGCCTCGACGACCGGCCCGGCCGGGTCGACGTCCATCTCCGCCACCCACACCGGCAGCACGTCAGCCGGGTAGAGCCGCCATTTGATGCTGGTCCGCTGCCGGGCCCGGTCCAGCGGCACCCACACCCCGTCGCCATAGGGCCGAACAATCGTCACGAGAACTCCAAACTTCTCGTCGGTGGTCACCTCGGGGAGCTTAAGGTCAGTCGGCGGCGGTGACCGGACGCCAGCCCAGCGGGGTGGAGAGCACCATCGTGCTGGACGGCTGACCGTACGGGGCGAGCCGGTCGATCACGTCCTCGAAGGCATCCATCGACGCCGCCGCCACCTTCAACATCGAGCAGGCGTCCCCGGTGATCCGGTGGATCTCCAGGATCTCCGGCCAGGTCGGCACCTGCGGGTCGCGCAGGATGCAGTGCGAGCCGTAGCAGGACATCCGGATCAGCGCGATCACCGTCCAGCCGGCCCGGGTCAGGTCGACGTGCGCGTGGTAGCCGCTGACCACCCCGGACTCCTCCAGCCGGCGTACCCGTTCGGCCACCGCCGGCGGCGACAGATGCACCCGGCGGGACAGCTCGCTGAAGGAAAGTCGGGCATCGGCCTGCAACTCACGCAGCAGCGCCCAATCCATCTCGTCCACGGACACTTTCCCTTCGTTAACCGACCACCCAAATCTAGCCACCGACCTGCAGGCCGCGGCCGCGTACCGCCGTTGATCCGGTATTCAGCCGCAGACCGCAAGTCGGCAATCATGGGCGACACAGCAAAGGGAGGGCAGCCGACGTGAACAGCACCGACGTGGCCAACCCACCGGCCGTGCGGCCGGTGGACGCCGCCGAACGCGACGCCCGCGCCGCCGCCAACGCTGGCGAGCCGACCCTGGAGTTCGGCGACCGGGTGCCATACGACGCCTACGTGCACGCCAGCACCCTGCACAGCCTGCAGCGCACCCTCAGCGACGACCCCGGTGAAATGTCGTTCCTGATGGTCAGCCAGATCATGGAGCTGTACTTCGGGCTGACCCGCCACGAGCTGCGCGACGCCCAACGGCTGATCCGCGCCGACCAGGTGTGGGAGGCGCTGGCCCCGCTGCGCCGCGCCGCCCTGCACCTGGAAGGGCTCAACGCCTCCTGGCAGACGCTGCGCTGGATGACCCCGGCCGACTTCAACCGGTTCCGCAACCTGCTCGGTGAGGGCTCCGGCTTCCAGTCGGCGATGTACCGGCAGTTGGAGTTCATCCTCGGCATCCGGACCCCGTCGCTGATCCGCCCGTTCCGCCGCCAACCCGACGTGTACGCCGAGTTGGAGCAGGCCCTGCACGCGCCGAGCCTGTGGGACGACGTGATCGCCCTGCTCGCCCGCGTCGGCCACGACATCCCGACCGACCTGCTGACCCGCGACGTCGCCACCGAACACGAACCGCACCCGGCGGTCGAGGCCGCCTGGGTGGAGGTCTACCGGGTCAACGCCCCGGACAACCATCTGCGGCAACTCGGCGAGGCGTTGACCGAGGTCGCCGAACAGTTCGGCGACTGGCGGTACAAGCATCTCAAGGCGGTGCAGCGCACCATGGGCGCCAAGGTCGGCAGCGGCGGCTCCGCCGGGCTGGCCTGGCTGCAACGCAGCATGAACCGGGTGGTGTTCCCCGAGATCTGGTCCGCCCGGACCGGCATGTGAGAGGCTGCCGCATGTTCACAGAGGACGACGCCCGCCGCCGAGACGCCGCCGACCCCGGGCACCGCGACCTGTTCCACATCCCGCCGGCCACCGGCGGCGAACACCCCGACGTCGCCTACTTCGCCGGCAACTCCCTCGGCCTGCAACCGAAGGCCACCCGCGCCGAGCTGCTCGACGACCTCGACGACTGGGCCCGGCTCGGCGTCGAAGGCCACCTCGAAGCCGGCCGGCCGTGGCTGCCGTACCACGAACTTCTCACCGACACCGCCGCGCGACTGGTCGGCGCCCTGCCCAGCGAGACCGTGGTGATGAACTCGCTGACGGTCAACCTGCACCTGCTGATGGTGTCGTTCTACCGGCCGACCGGCGACCGCACCCGCATCGTCATCGAGGACTCGGCGTTCCCGTCGGACAGCTACGCGGTGCGCAGCCAGGCCGCCTTCCACGGCCTCGACCCCGACCGTACGGTGGTCCGACTGCGACCCCGCCCCGGCGAGGACACGCTGCGCACCGAAGACGTCGTCGACTGCCTGCGCACCGAGGGCGACCGGGTGGCGTTGGTGCTGCTCGGCGGGGTCAACTACCTGACCGGCGAACTGCTCGACATCCCGACGATCACCACCGCCGGCCGGGCCGCCGGCGCGATCGTCGGCTGGGACCTGGCGCACGCCGCCGGCAACGTGCCGCTGCGGCTGCGCGACTGGGGCGTCGACTTCGCCGCCTGGTGCTCCTACAAGTACCTCAACTCCGGTCCGGGGGCGCTGGCCGGGGCGTACGTGCACGAACGCCACCACGGCGATTCGACGCTGGCCCGCTTCGAAGGCTGGTGGAGCACCGAGCCGGCCACCCGGTTCGAGATGACCCCGGTGTCGCGGCCACCGGCCAGCGTCGACGCCTGGCAGATCTCCAACCCGCCGATCTTCGCGATGGGTCCGGTACGTACCTCGCTGCAGATCTTCGACAAGGTCGGCATGCCGGCGCTGCGCGACCGCAGCGAACGGCTCACCGGCTACCTCGAACAGCTGCTCGACGAGATCGTGCCCGGCCGGCCGATCAGCGTCGTCACGCCCCGGGATCCGGCCCGGCGCGGCTGCCAACTGTCGCTGCGCATCGGTGGCGGGTCGGGTGCCACCGGCGGCGGGGCGCACGCGCTGACCGCCCGGCTGCGCCACGAACACGGGGTGATCGCCGACGCCCGCGAACCGGACATAGTCCGGCTCGCCCCGGTGCCGCTGTACTCGACGTACCACGACTGCTGGCGGGCTGCCCGGGCGCTCGCCGCGACCCTCCCAGCGAAAGGCGGCGACGATGTCTGAACGTGCACCCGTCGCGGTGGTCGGCGCCGGCCTGGCCGGCAGCCTGCTCGGCTGCTTCCTGGCCCGCCGCGGCCTGCCGGTCACCCTCTACGAGCGCCGGCCCGACCCGCGACGCGGCACCGCCGAACGCGGCCGGTCGATCAACCTGGCGTTGTCCGAACGCGGCCTGGACGCGTTGCGCCGCATCGGCCTGGCCGACCAGGTGCTCGCCGACGCGCTGCCGATGCCCGGCCGGATGATCCACCCGGTCGACGGTGACCTCGACTTCCAGCCGTACAGCGCCGACGGGCAGCGGGCGATCAACTCGATCAGCCGGGGCGCGCTCAACAACGCCCTGCTCGACGCCGCCGAGGCCGCGCCCGGGGTCACCGTCGTGTTCGACCACCGGCTCGTCGGCCTCGACCCTGACACCGGCGAGGCGACCTTCGACACCCCGCAGGGCACGGTCCGCGCGGACGCGCAGGTCGTGCTCGGCGCCGACGGCGCCGGTTCGGCGGTACGCGGCCAACTGCTCGCCCACGGCCTGGTCGACGAGAGCCTCGACTTCCTCGACTACGGCTACAAGGAGCTGACCATCCCGGCGGTCGGCGGCGACTACGCACTCGACCCCGGTGCGCTGCACATCTGGCCGCGCGGCACCTCGATGATGATCGCCCTGCCCAACCCGGACCGCTCCTTCACCTGCACCCTGTTCTGGCCGACCGGCGGTACGTCGAGTTTCGCCTCGCTGAGCAGCCCAGCGGCGATCGAACGGCACTTCCGTACCCACTACCCGGACGTGCCGCCGCTGGCACCGGACCTGGTCGACGACTACCAGCACAACCCGGTCGGCCTGCTCGGCACGGTGCGCTGCGACCCGTGGCAGGTCGGCGGCCGGGTGGCGCTACTCGGCGACGCCGCCCACGCGGTCGTGCCGTTCTACGGCCAGGGCGCCAACTGCGCCTTCGAGGACGTCGTCGAGCTGGACCGCTGCCTCGACGACACCGGCGGCGACTGGGCGGCGGCGCTGCCGCTCTACCAGTCCCGCCGCCAGGACAACGCCGAAGCGATCGCCCAGATGGCCCTGGCGAACTTCGTCGAGATGCGCGACAAGGTCGCCTCCCCGACGTTCCAGACCTTCCGCAAGGTCGAACACGCCCTGGAACGGGCGTTGCCGGGGCGCTACGTGTCCCGGTACGAAATGGTCTCCTTCACCACCATCCCGTACGCCGAGGTCAGGCGACGGGTCCGCCGGCAGCACCAGCTCCTTGCGGCGGCGGTGGCCGGGACGGCGGCGCTGTCAGTAGGGGCACTCGGCGCCGCCGTCCACCGGCTCGTCCGGAAGGGACGCTCATGACCCTGTGGCACCCCGACCTGTACGTCGGCCGGCCGGCCGCCGACGGTCCCGGCCTGTTGCGTAGTTTCGTCGACGGCCGGTTCGTCGATGCGGGGAAGCGGTTTGCGAAGGTGTCGCCGGTGTCCGGGGAGACGGTGTTCGAGGTGGCGGAGGCCGATTCTGCGACGGTCGACGCGGCGGTGGCGGCGGCGCGGTCGGCGTTGCGCGGGCCGTGGGGCGGCATGGCTGAGCGGGACCGGGCGGCGGTGTTGCGGGCGGTGGCTGACGAGTTGGATCGCCGGTTCGATGATCTGGTGGCTGCTGAGGTGGCGGATACCGGTAAGCCGGTCGGTCAGGCCCGGACGTTGGACATTCCGCGTGGGGCGGCGAATTTCCGGGCGTTCGCGGAGATCGCTGCGACGGCGCCGACGGAGTCGTTCACCACGGTCACCCCGTCCGGTGGTCGGGCGTTGAACTACGCGGTACGTAAACCGGTCGGTGTCGTCGCGGTGATCGTGCCGTGGAATCTGCCGCTGCTGCTGCTCACCTGGAAGGTGGCCCCGGCGCTGGCGTGCGGCAACGCTGTCGTGGTGAAGCCGAGTGAGGAGACGCCGGCGTCGGCGACGCTGCTCGCGGAGGTGATGGCGGCGGCCGGCGTACCCGACGGGGTGTTCAACCTGGTGCACGGGTTCGGGCCGGGCGCGGCGGGGGAGTGGCTGACCCGGCACCCGGGAGTCGACGCGATCACCTTCACGGGTGAGTCGGCGACCGGGTCGGCGATCATGCGGGCCGCCGCCGACGGGGTGAAGGCGGTCTCGTTCGAGCTGGGCGGCAAGAACGCCGGCCTGGTCTTCGCCGACGCCGACCTGGACGCCGCCGTCGCCGGTTCGGTGCGGTCGTCGTTCACCAACGGCGGCCAGGTGTGCCTGTGCACCGAGCGGCTGTACGTGCAGCGGCCGGTGTTCGACGAGTTCGTCGACCGGCTGGCGGCCGCTGCCCGTGACGCCCGGTACGGTTGGCCCGCCGACGAGACGATCTCGACGATGCCGCTGATCTCCCACGGCCACCGGGACAAGGTGCTCGGCTTCTACGACCTGGCCCGCGCCGAAGGCGCGCAGATCCTTGCCGGTGGTGGCGTGCCGGCCTTCGGTGACCCCCGTGATGGTGGCGCGTACGTGCAGCCGACCGTGTTGACCGGGCTCGACTCCTCGGCGCGGCTGGTGCGCGAGGAGGTGTTCGGCCCGGTCTGTCACATCGCCCCGTTCGACACCGAGGAGGAGGCGTTCGCGCTGGCCAACGACTCCGACTACGGCCTCGCGGCGACGGTGTGGACCCGCGACGTGGGGCGGGCGCACCGGGCCGGTGCCCGACTGGACGCCGGCATCGTCTGGGTCAACACCTGGTTCCTACGGGACCTGCGCACCCCGTTCGGCGGGGTCAAGGCCTCCGGGGTGGGCCGGGAGGGCGGCGTGCACTCGCTCGACTTCTACTCCGAACTGACAAACGTCTGTGTGGATTTCTCATGACTGTGGACATCGAGGCCGCTGTCGCGGCGCTGACCGGGGCGTACGACACCGGGGTGCCGTGCCCGCCGCTGCGCGACCGGCTGCTGCCGGTCGGTGACGTCGCCGCCGCGTACGCGGTGCAGCGGGCGACCGTCGCCGGCTGGTCGGCCGTCGGCCGCCGCCGGGTCGGCGCGAAGATCGGCCTGACGTCGCCGGCGGTGCAGGCCGCGTTCGGCGTCTACCAGCCCGACTTCGGGGTGCTCTTCGCCGACATGGCGGTGCCCGACGGCGACGAGGTCGACCTGGGCGGGTTGATCCAGCCCAGGGTGGAGGCGGAGGTGGCGTTCGTGCTCGGCGCGGATCTGCCGGACGGGCCGGCGACCGTGGTCGACGTGCTGCGGGCGACCGACTTCCTGCTGCCGGCGGTCGAGATCGTCGACTCGCGGA
>NZ_JBSWXD010000066.1:0-33642 GCF_056160425.1 Micromonospora sp. ABR4_055 | reverse complement strand
GAAGCCCCTTTTTGTGTTCTGGTTTTGTCTTTTTTTTTTTTCTTGGGGTGTTTTCCCCCCCAACGGGCTCTCTAACGACCGGAGCTGTCACAGCCCTGGACTACGCTGACGGCGATGCCAGATCCGTCCAGCTACCGCCCTGCCCCCGGCACCATCCCGGACTCGCCGGGGGTCTACCGGTTCCGTGATCCCACCGGGCGGGTCATCTACGTCGGCAAGGCCAAGAGCCTGCGCAGCCGGCTCAACTCCTACTTCGGCGACCTGTGGCAGCTGCACCAGCGCACCCAGCAGATGGTCACCACCGCCGCGTCGGTCGACTGGGTGACCGTCGGCAGCGAGGTCGAGGCGCTGCAGCTGGAGTACCTCTGGATCAAGGAGTACGACCCCCGGTTCAACGTCCGCTACCGGGACGACAAGTCCTACCCGTACCTGGCGGTGACGCTGGACGAGGAGTTTCCCCGGCTGCAGGTGATGCGCGGGGCGAAACGCAAAGGGGTGCGTTACTTCGGGCCGTACTCGCATGCCTGGGCGATCCGCGAGACCCTCGACCTGCTACTGCGGGTCTTCCCGGCGCGGACCTGCTCGGCCGGGGTGTTCCGGCAGGCCGGCCAGGTCGGGCGGCCGTGTCTGCTCGGCGACATCGGCAAGTGCTCGGCACCGTGCGTCGGCCGGGTCGACGCCGCCGGGCACCGGGCAATCGTCGACGAGTTCTGCGACTTCATGGCCGGGCGCACCGACACCATGGTGCGCCGGTTGGAGCGGGACATGCACGACGCCGCCGAGGCGTTGGAGTTCGAACGGGCCGCCCGGCTGCGTGACGACGTCGCCGCGCTGCGCAAGGCGATGGAGAAGCAGACCGTCGTGCTCGGTGACGGCACCGACGCCGACGTGGTCGCCTTCGCCGAGGACCCGCTCGAAGCCGCGGTGCAGGTGTTCCACGTCCGCGGCGGCCGGGTACGCGGTCAGCGCGGCTGGGTGGTGGAGAAGGTCGAGCAGCTGACCGCCGCCGACCTCGTCCATCACTTCTGCACCCAGGTGTACGGCCCCGAACAGGGTGAGACCGACGTGCCCCGGGAGTTGCTGGTGCCCGAGCTGCCGGCCGACGCGCCGGCGCTCGCCGACTGGCTGACCGCCCGCCGGGGCGGCCGGGTGACGCTGCGGGTGCCGCAACGCGGCGACAAGCGCGCCCTGATGGAGACGGTGGCCCGCAACGCCGGCGAGGCGTTGACCCGGCACAAGCTGCGCCGGGCCAGTGACCTGACCACCCGCGGCCAGGCGTTGGAGGAGATCGCCGAGGCCCTGGGGCTGGCCGCCGCGCCGTTGCGTATCGAGTGTTTCGACGTGTCGCAGATCCAGGGCACCGACGTGGTGGCCAGCCTGGTGGTGTTCGAGGACGGGCTGCCCCGCAAGGCCGAGTACCGCCGGTTCGCGGTCCGCGGCGCGACCGACGACCTGTCCGCGATGAGCGAGGTGCTGCGCAGACGCTTCGCCCGCCATCGCCAGCCCGCCCCCGAACGGTCGGTGCCTGCTGATGACGTACCGGCGCCGCCGGCCGTGGACGTGGGGCAGCTGCCGGCGGGCGTCGACCCGCAGACCGGGCGGCCGCGCCGGTTCGCGTACCCGCCGCAGTTGGTTGTGGTCGACGGCGGTGCGCCGCAGGTGCAGGCCGCCGCGACGGTGCTGGCCGAGCTCGGCGTCGACGACGTGGCACTGTGCGGGCTGGCCAAGCGGCTGGAGGAGGTGTGGCTGCCCGGCGACGACTACCCGGTGATCCTGCCGCGCACCTCTGAAGGGCTCTACCTGCTGCAACGCATCCGCGACGAGGCGCACCGGTTCGCCATCACCTACCACCGGCAGCGCCGGTCGAAGCGGATGACCGCCTCCGGGCTGGACCAGGTGCCCGGGCTCGGCGAGACCCGCCGCAAGGCGCTGCTGCGGCACTTCGGCTCGGTCCGGCGGATCGCCTCGGCGACCGTCGACGAGATCACCGAGGTACCCGGCATCGGGCGGCGGACCGCGGAGACGATCGTCGCTGCGCTCGCCGGGTCGCCGGATGACGGCGCGGATCGCACCTAGAATCCCATCTGTGGTGCCGACCTGCGCGCACCTGGCGCGCCGCGTACCCGAGGCAGGAGGACCGTGAGGCAGAACAGCCCGAACCCGGGCGACGACATCACCCGGCCGGCCGACGACACACCGGCCAGCGTCGCGGCGGTCGACGACCTGGCCAGCAGCGCCGTACACGACGGCGAACCGGCCGGCACCGTGGCCGACCAGAACGAGGCCCGGCTGGTCGTGGTGACCGGGGTGTCCGGGGGCGGACGCAGCACCGTGGCCCGGGCCCTGGAGAACGTCGGCTACTACGTGGTGGACAACCTGCCGCAGGCGTTGCTGCTCGACATGGCCGAGCTGGCGATGCGGGCCGGCGGGGCGGCCCGGCGTACCGCGATGGTGCTGGACGTGCGCAGCCGTGCCTTCTCCACCGACCTGGTCGGCGCGATCCGGGCGCTCAAGGAGCGCGGATACCAGCCCCGGGTGGTCTTCGTCGACGCCGCCGCCGACGTGCTGATCCGCCGGTTCGAAAGTGTCCGGCGCTCGCATCCGCTGCAGGGTGACGGTCGGCTGGCGGACGGCATCGCCGCCGAGCGGGAGCTGCTCGCCGAGGCCCGCGACCAGGCCGATGTGATCATCGACACCAGCCATCTGAACGAGAACCAGCTCCGGCGCCGGGTCGAGGAGCTGTTCGGCGGCGAGGACGCCCGCCGGCTGCGGATCACCGTGCTGTCGTTCGGCTTCAAGTACGGGCTGCCGCCGGACGCCGACTTCGTGATCGACGCGCGGTTCCTGCCCAACCCGTACTGGGTCCCGGATCTGCGCGAGTACACCGGCCGGGAGGCGTCGGTCAGCGGGTACGTGCTCAGCCAGGAAGGCGCCGATGACTTCGTCCGCAACTACGCCGAGCTGGTCAACGCCACCACCGCCGGGTTCGAGCGGGAGGGCAAACGCTATCTGACCGTGGCGGTCGGCTGCACCGGCGGCAAGCACCGCAGCGTGGCGATCGCCGAGGAGCTCGCCGTACGGCTGCGTCAGGCCCGGCTGTCGGTCAACGCCCAGCACCGTGACCTGGGGCGCGAGTGAGCGCACTGCGGGTGGTGGCCTTCGGCGGCGGGCACGGGCTGGCCGCCTCGCTGCGTGGCCTGCGTCACGCCGGTGCCGAGCTGGCGCTGGACCTCACCGCGGTGGTCACGGTCGGTGACGACGGTGGGTCGAGTGGCCGGCTGCGGGCCGACCGTGGCGCGCTGCCCCCCGGCGATCTACGTCAGGCGCTCGCCGCGCTGGCCGGGCCGGCGTCGGCCGACCAGTTGACCGCCGAGCTGTTCCAGCACCGGTTCGTGCCGGTGCCGGGGGAGGCGCCGGCGACCGACCGTCCTGACCCACTCACCGGGCACGCGGTCGGCAACCTGGTGCTGTGCGGGCTGATGGAGCTGCTCGGCGACCCGGTCGCCGCGCTCGACCACGTCGGCCGGCTGCTCGGCGCGACCGGCCGGGTGCTGCCGATGTCCTGCGAGCCGGTGTCGATCGAAGCCGACGTGTGCGGCGGCGACCCGCGCCGGCCGGCCGACGTAATCACCGTCCGGGGCCAGCACGCGGTGGCGGTCACCCGGGGCCGGGTCGAGTCGGTACGGCTGCAGCCGAAGGCGCCGGCCGCCTGCCGGCCGGTGCTGGCGGCGGTGCGCGACGCCGACTGGCTGATCTTCGGGCCGGGCAGCTGGTACACCAGCGTCATCCCGCATCTGCTGGTGCCGGACCTGGCCGCCGCGATCGTGGCCAGCCCGGCCCGTCGGCTGGTCACCCTGAACCTGGCGGCGGAGAAGGAGACCCTCGGGCTGTCGGTCGCCGACCACCTCGCCGCGCTCAGCTGGTACCTGCCGCAGCTGCAGGTCGACACGGTGCTCGCCGACGGTACGGCGGTCGGCGATCCCGAGCCGGCGGCCCGTGCGGCAGAATCGCTGGGTGCGCGTTTGACGCTCGCCCCGTTGGCGGTCGCCGACGGCAGCCCCCGGCACGATCCGGTCGCGTTGGGTGCCGCCCTGGTGCCTGTCCTGGGGTCCGCTCGTTAAGCACGTACGTATCGGTACCCGCCGTCTAACCGGCCCCCGTGAGGTGAATGACTATGGCGATGACCGCTGCCGTCAAGGACGAGCTGAGCCGGGTCGACGTGCCCAAGCCGTGCTGCCGTCGTGCCGAGATGGCCGCGTTGCTGCGCTTTTCCGGCGGGCTGCACATCGTCGCCGGCCGGGTCGTCGTCGAGGCCGAACTGGACACCAACGCGGTCGCCCGGCGGCTGCGCCGGGAGGTGGCCGACGTCTACGGCTACTCGAGTGAGATCCACGTGCTGAGCCCGAGCGGGCTGCGTAAGGGCAACCACTTCATCATCCGGGTGGTCAAGGACGGTGAGGCGTTGGCCCGCCAGACCGGGCTGCTGGACGTTCGGGGTCGGCCGGTGCGTGGCCTGCCGCCGCACCTGGTGTCGGCGAACGTCTGCTGCGCCGTGTCGGCCTGGCGGGGCGCGTTCATGTCGCACGGGTCGTTGACCGAGCCGGGCCGGTCCAGTGCGTTGGAGATCACCTGCCCGGGGCCGGAGTCGGCGCTGGCGCTGGTCGGTGCCGCCCGGCGGCTGGGGATCGCCGCCAAGGCACGCGAGGTGCGCGGCGTGGACCGGGTGGTGGTCAAGGACGGTGACGCGATCGCCGCGCTGCTCACCCGGATCGGCGCGCACTCCAGCGTGCTGACCTGGGAGGAGCGGCGGGTACGCCGGGAGGTGCGGGCCACCGCGAACCGGCTGGCCAACTTCGACGACGCCAACCTGCGCCGCTCGGCACGCGCGGCGGTGGCCGCCGCCGCCCGGGTGACCCGGGCGTTGGAGATCCTCGCCGACGACGCCCCACGGCACCTGACGTCGGCGGGCCGGCTGCGGCTGGAGCACCGCCAGGCGTCGCTGGAGGAGCTGGGTGCGCTGGCCGACCCGCCACTGACCAAGGACGCGATCGCCGGGCGGATCCGGCGGCTGCTGGCGCTGGCCGACAAACGGGCCCGCGATCTCGGCATTCCGGACACCGAGGACGCGGTGACGGCGGAGATGCTCGTCGGGTGAACACCAGTTGTGAACCAGGGTGACCGGACGCCCCGGCGCAACACGGCACGGGCTTCTCGGATAGGGTCGCAGTGTACGGCGACGGGGCCGGCACCCGGCTCTCCCGCCGCGACCACCGCCTCGGGTGTCCCGCCCGAGCCACGTACGGCTGCGGCGTGACCAGCCGGATCATCTGATCGGCGCCCGGCCCGCCACGCGGTCGGCGCACACCAATCCGTCCGGCTCCGGCCCGGACGGGCGAGAAGCAAGGAGATGGGACCTGTGACCATCCGGGTTGGCATCAACGGCTTCGGCCGTATCGGCCGTAACTTCACGCGGGCGGTGCTCGCCTCCGGCGCGGACATCCAGATCGTCGCCTTCAACGACCTGGGCGACACCGCGACCACCGCGCACCTGCTCAAGTACGACAGCATCCTGGGCCGGCTGCCGCACGAGGTGAAGGCCAGCGGCGACGAGATCACCGTCGGCGGGCAGACCATCAAGGCGCTCGCCGAGCGCGACCCGGCCAAGCTGCCCTGGGGTGAGCTCGGCGCCGACGTGGTGATCGAGTCGACCGGCTTCTTCACCGACGCGACCAAGGCCAAGGCGCACGTCGACGGCGGCGCCAAGAAGGTGATCATCTCGGCCCCGGCCAAGAACGAGGACTTCACCGTCGTGCTCGGCGTCAACGACGGCCAGTACGACCCGGCGAAGCACACGATCATCTCGAACGCCTCCTGCACCACCAACTGCCTCGCCCCGATGGCGAAGGTGCTGCAGGACACGTTCGGCATCGAGCGTGGCCTGATGACCACCATCCACGCGTACACCCAGGACCAGAACCTGCAGGACGGCCCGCACTCCGACCTGCGCCGGGCCCGCGCCGCCGCGCTGAACATCGTGCCGACCTCGACCGGTGCCGCCAAGGCGATCGGCCTGGTGCTGCCGGAGCTCAAGGGCAAGCTGGACGGCTACGCGCTGCGGGTGCCGATCCCGACCGGCTCGGCCACCGACCTGACCGTCACCGTCGGCCGGGAGACCACCGTCGAAGAGGTCAACGCCGCGGTCAAGGCCGCCGCGCAGGGCCCGCTGGCCGGCATCCTCACCTACACCGAGGACCCGATCGTGTCGGCCGACATCGTCACCGATCCGGCGTCGTGCATCTTCGACGCCGGCCTGACCAAGGTGATCGGCGACCAGGTCAAGGTCGTCGGCTGGTACGACAACGAGTGGGGCTACTCCAACCGCCTGGTGGACCTGGTCAAGCTGGTGGGCGCGTCCCTGTGAGCCAGGTAACCACTCTCGACGACCTTCTCGCCGAGGGTGTGTCGGGTCGGCGCGTGCTGCTGCGCGCCGACCTGAACGTCCCGTTCGAGAAGGACAACCCGGGGGTCATCGCCGACGACGGCCGGATCCGTGCGGTGCTGCCCACCCTGACCGCGCTGCGTGACGCCGGCGCGGCCGTGGTGGTCTGCTCCCACCTGGGCCGGCCCAAGGGCGCCCCGGACCCGAAGTACACCCTGGCCCCGGTCGCCGCCCGGCTCGGCGAACTGCTCGGCACGCCGGTCGCGTTCGCCACCGACACCGTCGGTACCTCGGCGCAGGCCACCGTCGCCGGCCTGACCGGCGGCCAGGTCGCACTGCTGGAGAACCTGCGGTTCAACCCGGGGGAGACCAGCAAGGACGCCGATGAGCGGGGTGCCTTCGCCGACCAGCTGGCGGCGTTCGCCGACGCGTACGTCGACGACGCGTTCGGCGCCGTGCACCGCAAGCACGCCAGCGTGTACGACGTGCCGGCGCGGCTGCCGCACGTCGCCGGCAAGCTGGTGCACCGTGAGGTCGAGGTGCTCGGCAAGCTGACCGGCGCACCGGAGCGGCCGTACGTGGTGGTGCTCGGCGGGTCGAAGGTCTCCGACAAGCTCGCCGTCATCGAGGCGCTGCTGCCGACCGTCGACAAGCTGCTGGTCGGCGGCGGCATGTGTTTCACCTTCCTCAAGGCCCAGGGCCACGAGGTCGGCAAGTCGCTGCTGGAGGCCGAGATGGTCGACACCTGCCGCGACCTGCTGGAGCGGGGTGCCGGCAAGATCGTGCTGCCGGTGGACGTGGTGGCCGCGACCGCCTTCGCCGCCGACGCCGACCACGATGTGGTCGACGCCGCCGCGATCCCGGCCGACCGGCTCGGGCTGGACATCGGTCCGCGCAGCGTCGCCGCGTTCGCCGAGGCCCTCGCCGGGGCGCGGACGGTCTTCTGGAACGGACCGATGGGTGTGTTCGAGCTGGCCCCGTTCGCCGCCGGCACCCGGGGCGTCGCCGAGGCGATCACCAAGGTCGACGGCTTCACCGTCGTCGGCGGCGGCGACTCGGCGGCAGCGGTGCGCACCCTCGGCCTCGACGAGTCCGCCTTCGGGCACATCTCGACCGGCGGGGGCGCCTCGCTGGAGTACCTGGAGGGCAAGACCCTGCCCGGCATCGCCGCCCTGGAGAAGTGAGAGCAGTGCCTGAGACCGTTGCCCGCCGGCCGCTGATGGCCGGCAACTGGAAGATGAACCTCAACCACCTGGAAGCCATCGCGCTGGTCCAGAAGCTGGCGTTCAGCCTGAACGAGCAGCAGCTGACCGACGTCGAGGTGGCGGTGCTGCCGCCGTTCACCGCGCTGCGCAGCGTGCAGACGCTGATCGACGGCGACAAGCTGGCCATCGGCTACGGCGCGCAGGACCTGTCGCCGCACGCCTCCGGTGCCTACACCGGTGACATCTCCGGGGCGATGCTGGCGAAGCTCGGCTGCCAGTACGTCACCGTCGGCCACTCCGAGCGGCGGGCGTACCACAACGAGGACGACGCGGTGGTCAAGGCCAAGGTGGCCGCCGCACTGGCCAACGGGATCACCCCGATCCTGTGCGTCGGTGAGGGCCTGGACGTGCGGGAGGCCGGCGGCCACGTCGCGCACTGCCGTGACCAGGTCGACGCCGCGCTGGCCGGGCTGACCGCCGAGCAGGTGGTCAAGGTCGTCATCGCGTACGAGCCGGTCTGGGCGATCGGCACCGGCAAGACCGCCACCCCGGCTGACGCGCAGGAGGTGTGCGGGGCGATCCGGGCCCGGCTGGCCGAGTCGTACGACCAGGCCACCGCCGACCAGACCCGGATCCTGTACGGCGGTTCGGTCAAGGCGGCGAACATCGCCGCGATCATGGCCGAGGCCGACGTTGACGGCGCGCTGATCGGCGGCGCCAGCCTGGACGCCGACGAGTTCGCGCAGATCGCCCGCTTCCCGGAGCACGTCAAGCGCTGACCGGTCGACACCGTCGAGGTTTCGGCCGTCACACATACCGTCGCGGGCCATGATGCCGCAGAGGCACGATCACGCCTCTGCGGCATCATGCCGTCGTCCGTCGTCCGTCGTCCGTTGCCTGTCGCCGGCTGCGGCCTGCGGCTTCGGTGCTTGCCGGGCCACGGTCGGTGATGGTGGACTGGTCGCCCTGGGGATCCACCGCGCCGCCGAGGGAGCCGGATGACCGCCAAACAGGATCGCGACGAAATCTTCATCGAGTACACCAAGTCGATCTGCCCGGTGTGCAAGGTCGTCGTCGACGCCCAGGTCAACATCCGCGACGACAAGGTCTACCTGCGGAAACGCTGCCGCGAGCACGGGCAGTTCGAGGCGTTGGTCTACGGCGACGCACAGATGTACCTCGACTCGGCCAGGTTCAACAAGCCCGGCACGATCCCGCTGGCGTTCCAGACCGACGTGGTCGACGGCTGCCCCAGCGACTGCGGGCTCTGCCCCGAGCACAAACAGCATGCCTGCCTCGGCATCATCGAGGTCAACACCGGCTGCAACCTGGACTGCCCGATCTGCTTCGCCGACTCCGGCCACCAACCCGACGGCTACTCGATCAGCCTCGACCAGTGCGAGCGGATGCTCGACACCTTCGTCGCCGCCGAAGGCGAACCCGAGGTGGTGATGTTCTCCGGCGGGGAACCCACCATCCACAAGCAGATCCTGGAGTTCGTCGACGCCGCCCAGGCCCGGCCGATCAAGGCGGTCAACCTCAACACCAACGGCATCCGGCTCGCCTCCGACAGGCGGTTCGTCGCCGAACTCGGCCGGCGGCACAGCCCGGATCGGGCGATCAACATCTACCTGCAGTTCGACGGCTTCGACGAGCGCACCCACCGGGCGATCCGCGGCCGCGACCTGCGCGAGGTCAAGCGGCGGGCGCTGGACAACTGCGCCGAGGCCGGGCTGACCGTCACCCTGGTCGCCGCCGTCGAACGCGGGCTCAACGACCACGAACTCGGCGCGATCATCGAGTACGGGCTGACGCACCCCGCCGTACGGTCGGTGTCGTTCCAACCGGTCACCCACGCCGGTCGGCACGTCGAGTTCGACCCGTTGCACCGGCTGACCAACTCCGACATCATCCACGGCATCGTGGCGCAGCGACCCGACTGGTTCACCGCGTCGGACTTCTTCCCGGTGCCGTGCTGCTTCCCGACCTGCCGGTCCATCACCTACCTGCTGAGCGAGGGCACCCCGGGCGAACCCGGCTTCGGGGTGGTGCCGATCCCACGGTTGCTCAACGTCGCCGACTACCTCGACTACGTCGCCAACCGGGTGCTGCCGGACCTGGCGATCCGCGAGGCGTTGGAGAAGCTGTGGTCGGCGTCGGCGTTCATGGGCACCGGGACCACCAGCGAGCAGTTGACGGCCGCCGCAACGGCGCTGGACTGCGCCGACGCCTGCGGAATCAACCTGCCGGCGGCGATCGCCGACATCACCGACCGGGCCTTCATGATCGTCATCCAGGACTTCCAGGACCCGTACACACTCAACGTCAAACAGCTGATGAAATGCTGCGTCGAGGAGATCACGCCGGACGGACGGATGATCCCGTTCTGCGCGTACAACTCGGTCGGCTACCGGGAACAGGTCCGCGAGCAGTTGTCCGGTGTCGCGGTGGCCGACGTGGTGCCCAACGCGTTGCCGCTGCAGCCGGTGCTCGCCGATTCACCGTACGGGTCGAAGGTGGCCCGGCCCGGCGCACGTACCGGCACCGGTCGGATCGCCCCGGACACCACCAACGTCGGCCGGCGGCTCCGGTGACCGGCCGGGCCTCGCCGGTGGACGGTCCCACTGTCTCCGCCGACACGGAGAGGGACGCGGAGACTGACGCGAAGGCGTGCTGCGCCGCCGCGTACGGCTCCGACGTCGTCGCGTTGCTGCTCGGCGAGTCGTACCACCCGGGCGGTCTGGCGTTGACCCGGCGGCTGGCCGACCGGCTCGCGTTGCGTCCCGGCGCGGCCGTGCTCGACGTGGCCAGCGGGCGCGGCGCCACCGCGCTGCTGCTGGCCCGTTCATACGGAGCCGACGTCACCGGCGTCGACCTGTCGGCGGCCAACGTGTCCGCCGCGACGCAGGCGGCTGCCGCGACCGGGACGGCAGATGCCCGGGGATCGGTGCGGTTCCAGCTCGGCGACGCCGAGCGGCTGCCGGTGCCCGACGCGGCGTTCGACGCGGTGGTCTGCGAATGCGCCTTCTGCACGTTCCCCGACAAGGCCACCGCCGCCGCAGAGTTCGCCCGGGTGCTGCGGCCGGGCGGGCGGCTCGGCCTCACCGACGTCACCGTCGACCAGGCCCGGCTGCCGGCGGAACTCGCCGGGCTCGGCGGCTGGATCGCCTGTGTCGCCGACGCCCGCCCGCTGGCCGAGTACGCCGAGCTGCTGGCCGCCGCCGGGCTGCGGGTGACGTACACCGAACACCACGACGCCGCCGTCGCCGCCATGCTGGACCAGATCGAGGCCCGGCTGACGCTGGTCCGGATGACCGCCCGGGACCGGGCCGAGGCGGCCGGGCTGGACTTCGCCCAGGCACCGGCGGTGCTGGCCGCCGCCCGCGCGGCGATCGCCGAGCGGATCATCGGGTACGGCCTGCTGGTGGCGGCGAGACCGTGACCGGCGGACACGACCTGGTGGTGATCGGCGGCGGGGCCGCCGGTCTCGGCGCGGCCCGCGCCGCCGCCGGAGCCGGTGCCCGGGCGCTGCTGGTCACCGACGGGCCGCCCGGTGGCGACTGCACGTTCACCGGCTGCGTGCCGTCGAAGACGCTGATCGAGGCGGCCGGGCGCGGCCTGCCGTTCGACGACGCCGTACGACGGATGCGATCGGTGATCGCGCAGATCGCCGCCACCGAGGACGCCGCCGCGCTGCACGCCGAGGGAATCGAGGTACGCCGGGGTCGGGCCCGGTTCGTCGCGCCGGGGCGGATCGACGTCGACGGCACCGTGCTGGCCGCCCGCCGCTACGTCGTCGCCACCGGAGCCGTACCGGCGGTCCCGTCGGTGCCGGGGCTGGCCGAGGTCCCGTACCTGACCACCGAGACGGTCTTCGACCTCGCGGCGGCACCCGGGTCGCTGATCGTGCTCGGCGGCGGCCCGGTCGGCTGCGAACTCGCCCAGACGTATGCCCGGTTCGGCACACGGGTGACCATCGTCGAGGCCGCCGACCGGCTGCTGCCCGGCCACGAACCGGCGGTCTCGGCGGTGATCGCCGACGTGTTCGCTCGCGAAGGGGTCACGCTGTGCCTCGGTGCGCAGGTCATCGAAGCGGGCACCACCGTCGGCGGCGTGACGCTGCGGCTGGCCGACGGCCGACAGGTCCACGGCGACCGGCTGCTGGTCGCGGCCGGTCGCCGGCCGACCACCGACGGGCTCGACCTGCCGGCCGCCGGGATCGCCGTCGACGACCGGGGGTACGTGGTCACCGACGCCCATTTGGCCACGACCGCGCCCGGCGGGTACGCCGCCGGGGACGTCACCGGCCGGATGCCGTTCACCCACGCCGCGTTCGCCATGGGGCGGATCGCCGCCGGCAACGCGCTGTCGCGTCGCCGGCAGCGCTACGACCCGGCCGCCACGCCGTGGGTGGTCTTCACCGACCCGGAGGTGGCCCGGGTCGGGCTGACCGAGGCACAGTCGGTCGACCGGGGCGGCCGGGTGGCGTACCTGCCGATGACGGAGATGGACCGGGCGGTGACCGCCGGCGCGACCGACGGGTTCGTCACCCTGGTCGCCGGGCCGCGTCGGCTGCTGGGCAACCTCGGCGGCGGCCGGATCCTCGGAGCCACCGTCGTCGCCGGCCGGGCCGGCGAGATGATCCATGAACCGGCGCTGGCGATGGCCAGCGGCATGTTCGCCGGCCGCCTCGCCCAGGCCACCCACGCCTACCCCACCTGGTCGTACGGGATCCAGCTGGCCGCCGCCCAGTTCGTCACGGCCATCGGCGGCCGGCGGGCCCGCCCGGCGCGGGCGGCCGGGTGATCAACGCGTACGCCGCGTCGCGGCCCGGCAGTCCGGCGATGCCGCCGACCGGGGCAGTGCCCGCCCCGGACACCACCAGCCCGGTCAGCGGGGTGCGGTGGCCGGCCAGGTCCGGCGTCGGGCGCAGCATCGCCAGCTGGTCCAGGCTGATGTCCAGATGCATCGGGTGCGCGCCGGGCCAGCGCAGTTGCCGGGCCATGTCGGCCGGGGTGTGCGTCACCCGGTCGACGACACTGGCGGCGAACCCGGGTGCCCGCGCCTCGACGGCGGCGACCATCCGGTCGGCGAACTCCTCCCGGGCGGCGTCCCAACCGCCCCGCACCTGGTACGGGGAGCAGGGGCACGCCAGGTAAACGGTGTGCCGGCCAGGCGGGGCGAGGCTGTCGTCGAGCGCCGACGGCGTGAACGCGTACGTCGGCACCGGATCGTCCGGCAGTTGACCGGCTTCGGCCTGGGCGAACCCGGCGGACAGCGAGTCCAGGCTGTCCACGTACGACTGCAGTCCGTTCCAGTCGCCGGGCCGGGCCTGCGGGTAGCCGGGCAGCCCGGTGGTGGCCAGCAGGACCAGGCTCTGTACGGCGTTGCCGCGCCCGGCGGCCCGTAGCCGGTCGGCAACCGGGCCGGTCAGCGGCGGATCCAGCAGGTCGAGCAGGGCGGTGCGCGGGTCGATGGCGGTGAGCACCGCGTCGGCGGTGATCCGCGCACCGTCGGCCAGCTCGACCCCGGTGACCCGGTCGGTGCCGGGCCCGGTGCGCCGGATCCGGGCCACCGGCGCGTTCACCCGCCAACTGCCGCCGTAGCTGGCCAGCCGGGTGGCGAGCGCGTCGGTCAACGCCTGCGACCCGCCGACCGGATGCCACTGCCCGACCTGGTGGTAGAACGCCTGCCACAACGCGAAGGTGGCCCCGCCGACCTGCTGCGGTGAGGCGGAGGCGTGTGCGGCGAACGCCGCCACCGGTGCCCGGACCAGCTCGGTGTCGAACTGTTCCCGCAGCACCCGCCCGTACGGTGCCAGTAGGGTCCGGGCCAGCCCGACCGGCCCGCCGTTGCGGGCCACCGCCCGGCCACCTGCCGCCACCAGGCCCGGCATCCGCCGCAGACGCTGCATCGTGCTGGTGCCGGGGTCCAGCATGGTCCGCATCGCGGTGACGACCGGCCACGCCTGGCGCATCCAGGCCGCGTACCGCCGCGCGGCCCGCCGGTCGACCTCGGCGATCGACTCGACGGTGGACTCGACGCTGCGGTGGAACCGGACGATCGTGCCGTCGCGGAACGCCGCGATGGAGAACGGGTCCATCTCGCGGTAGACCAGCCCGGCGTCCCGCAGCCGTAGGTCCTCGACGATGCCGGTGGCGTTGATGATGTTGTGCGCGGCGGAGTGGGTGTTGAAGCGGTGGCCCGGCAGCAGTTCCTCGGTCCGGGCGCCGCCGCCCAGCTTGTCGGACTGCTCCAGCACCTGCGTCCGCCAGCCGCTGCGGGCCAGGTAGCAGGCGGCGACCAGGCCGTTGTGGCCGCCGCCGACCACGACGACCCGGCGTGCGTGCCGCTGGTGGACCGTCATGCCGGACGGCTACGGAGGTGGCGCCACGCCTGGGTGGCTTCCGGCACGGTGAGCGCTGCGGCCACGGTCGTGGCGGCGGCGGCCAGGCTGCACCAGCCGCAGATCCGGCGGTGCCGGCTGAGCTGTTCGGCGAAGAGCCAGGCCCCGGCGGCGGCGTCACCGGCCGCCTTGCCGGCGGCGAACAACGGCCGCCACGGTTGGCGGGTCGCCCGGTCGGCGTCGCCCGTCCCGATCAGGACGAGGGTGACGCCGGCGTTTGCCAGCGCGAGCGCGGTGTCCGGGGTGTGTCCGGCGGCGTACGCCTCGCCGCTGGCGTCCACCCGATCGGCGTCCAGCCAGGGCAGCGCCGGCTCCGGCAGGTGCCGCACCAGGCCGTACTGGTAGGTGGCGACCACCGCGTAGGCGCCGGCCGCAAGCAGGGTCAGCCCGGCCGACCACCGCCGTCGCCGCAGCGTCGGCGTGTCGACCAGACGCAGGTCGTCGCTGATCCGTTCGGCTGCCCGGTCCGATGCCCGCCCGACGCCGGTGGGTCGGCCCCGGATCCGCTCGGCGGGCTTTCCCTGTCGTCTCATCCAGTGGGTTACCCTTCTCGCGGCGGACCACACGGGTGGGTGGTCGCGGAGATCGTCGGAGCCGGTCGGCATGGATCGAGCCGGCCCGCTATCCTGGGGTGGCCCGGGTGTCGGCCCACTCGGGTTTGTCCGGTTCGCCCCGCTTCGCGAGCCGGCGACCGTGATGAGAGGACTGACCACTGCCATGCCGATCGAGTTCGCCTACGTATTGATCGTCTTGCTGGTGATCACGAGCGTCATGCTCACCATGCTGATCCTGCTGCACAAGGGCAAGGGCGGCGGCATGTCCAGCATGTTCGGCGGTGGCGTGAGCACCAGCCTGGCCGGATCCTCGGTGGCCGAGAAGAACCTCGACCGCTACACCGTACTGACCGGCATCGTATGGTTCGCCTGCATCGTCGGCCTCGGCCTGTGGCTGAAGGTCGCGATGAGTGCGGGTGTGTGATCCGTCGCATTCCGTCGTAAGATTTCGCGCGGCCCGTTGATACGGGCCGCGCATTCTTTTGGGTACGCCCGCTTCACCGGCGTCGCACCACCGCATCGTGCCGTGGTGACACCCCTTCCCGACGACAGGAGCGACAACATGGCGAGTGCCAACACGATCCGGGGCAGCCGGATCGGTGCCAGCCCGGCCCGGCCCACCGAGCGGGCCGAGCCCGCACCCCGCCGGCAGACGACCTACTGGTGTGCCAATGCGCATGCGGTGGAGATCAGCCTCGCCGTGGAGGCGGCGGCCCCGGAGACCTGGGAGTGTCCCCGCTGTGGGCTGCCCGCCGGGCAGGACCGGCACAATCCGCCGGCCCGGCCACGGACCGAGCCGTTCAAGTCGCACCTGGCGTACGTGAAGGAGCGCCGCAGCGACGCCGACGCCGAGGCGATCCTCGCCGAGGCGCTCGCGGCGGTCCGCGCTCGACGCGGCGAGTCCTGACCGGCTGCCTAGCCCCACTCCCGACGCACCGGAGGCTGGCCCGGCTCATCATGCCCGGGATCGGCGTCGACCGCGCCGAACATGTCCTCCGGTGCCACCCGGGCCGGCAGCTTGCCGAACCTGGCGCGCCGTAGCTGATCGAACTCGTCGTCCGCCGACGGCGCTGTCCGCTCCCGCTCCTCATCCATGGCGAAGTCCCTTCGTCGGACTCCAGTATCCCGCTGCCGTCCGTCAGGCGAGGGTTGCGTCGCCACTGCGGCATGGGGTCAGTCAGGGGCGGGCACCAGCACTGTCGTGCCTGACCAGTTGATGTGCGCGTTTCGGATGTGGTGCCACGGTTCGCCGTCCTCGTCGAGGCCGGTCAGTTCGGCGAGGTAGTGGCCGAAGCCGTACCCGCCGGCCCGCAGGGTGGCGATGGCCCACGGGTGGAGCTGGTCGGCGACGCGCTCCGGGTGGCGCTGGTCGAACGGGACCTCGATGACGCCGAGCAGGTCATAGCGTTCGTCGGTGCCACCGGGGTCAACCACCCGGCACAGCGAGAATCCGTAACGTTCGCGCTGCTCACTGTCCACCCAGCTGAGTTGTACGGCCACTGTGTCCTCCATGATCATTGATTGGATGCTGCGGTGCACGAAGCATCGCGCTAAAACTCGCTTATATCAACCCCTTGTGTTGTTCATGATCACCTGGTGTGATGTCGTGGTCACCGTCCAATCGTGAGAGAGGCCACCGATGGCACGTGCACCGAGGACCCGCAAGGCACCCGCCAACCCCGCCATGTCGCCCACCGTGCAGGCCATGGAGCTCGGCATCCGACTGCGCGAGCGCCGCGAAGAGCTCGGCATGACCGCCGTCGGCGTCGGCCGCAGCAGCGGCATCACCCAGGCGTACGTCTCTGGAGTGGAGATCGGCAAGGTCAAACTCCCCGCCGACCGGCTCGCCCAGCTCGTCAAGATCTACGAGATCGACGACCAGGAGGCGACCGAGCTGGAAGCGCTGCGGATCGGCGCGATGGCCCGCGCCTGGTGGCACACGTACAAGCAGCTCTTCCCGGCCGAGTTCCTGCGCTTCCTCGGCTACGAGGCCGGTGCCGACCACGTCCGCACCTACCAAAACGAGATCGTCCACGGCCTGTTGCAGACCGAGGCGTACGCCCGCGCGATCCTGCGCGGCGGCAACACCTACGTCCGGCTCACCGAGACCGAGCAGCGCGTCGAGGTACGACTGGCCCGGCAGCGCCGGCTCGCCGAGGACCCGCCGCTGCGGGTCACCGCGATCTTCGGCGAGAGCACCATTCGCCAGCAGGTCGGCGGCCCGGCGGTGATGCGCGCCCAACTCGATCACCTGGCCGACCTGATGACCCGCCATCCGGAGCAGATCCGGGTGCACATCATCCCGTTCTCGGCCGGTGCGTACCCGGCGCTCGGTGGGCCGTTCCAGATCCTGACATTTCCGTCGCCACGGGTGCCGGATCTGGTCTGGCAGGAGGTGCTGACCTCCAGCGACATCATCGACCAGTCCAGCCGGGTCGCCGACTACATGATCACCTTCGGTGAGACCCTGGAGCGGGCGTTAAGCTTCGAGGAGTCCCTCGCCCTGATCCGCCAGGTCGCCCAGGAGATGACATGACGGAACACACCCCTGCACGCGGCTGGTTCACGTCCTCACGCAGCTCGGAGAACGCCGCCTGCGTCGAGGTCCGGCTCAGCGCCGACACCATCGGCGTACGCGACTCCAAGGACCGTAGCGGCCCGGCGCTCGCGTTCGACCCGTCAGCCTGGACCGGCTTCCTCACCACCCTCAAGGCCGCCGACCCCAGCTGACCGGGCACGCGCAGGTGACCGCCAGTGGATCGGGCATTGAGGTCCCGGCGGAGCTGGCCGCATCCCACGCCACCTACTTCGGTGAGGCCGGGCGGGCCTGGATCGCGGCGCTGCCACAGCTGACCACGGCCACCATGGACAGGTGGGGACTGCGTCGCGACGGGCCGTCGAGCTGCGGAGCGATCGCCCTGGTGCTGCCCGTCGTGCAGAGCGACGGGTCACCGGCGATGCTGAAGGTGCAGCCGATCGACGAGGAGACCGTCGGCGAGCCGGCGGCGCTGCGGGCCTGGGGCGGCGACGGCGCGGTACGCCTCCTGCGGCACGACGCGCGCTCCGGCACGATGCTGCTGGAACGACTCGACGCCGACCGTACCCTGGCGGTCGTCCCCGACGACCTGGCCGCGCTGCGGATCCTCAGCCAGCTGCTCGCCCGGCTGACCTCGGTGGCCGCACCGCCCGACGTCCGCCGTCTCGCCGATGTCGCCGCCGGGATGCTCGACCGGGTGCCGCAGGCGCTGGTACGGCTACCCGCCGCCGACCATCCGCTGATCCGGCGGTGCGCGGCGGCTGTCGAGGAGTTGCTGCCGGAGGCCGGTGACCGGCTTCTGCACTGGGATCTGCACTACCACAACGTCCTCGCGTCCCGGGCCGACTCGGCCAGGTCCGATTCGACCGTGTCCGGCGCTCGGGAGCCGTGGCTGGCGATCGACCCGAAGCCGCTCGCCGGAGATCCCTGCTTCGAGCTGCTCCCCGCCCTGTGCAACCGGTGGGACGACGTGGTCGCCACCGGCGACGTGCCGCGCGCGGTCCGCAGACGCTTCGACCTGATGACCGAGGTGGTGGGCGTCGACCGGGAACGGGCGATCGGCTGGACGCTCGGCCGCGTACTGCAGAACCTGCTCTGGGAGTCCGGAGCCGGCGGCCCGGCATGGCACAGCGCGCCGGATCGCGCCATCGCCCACGCCCTACTGCGCGAGGGCTGACCGGAGGGCCCGTCCGTCCGCCGACTGGGGCTGATCGGATGCGTGTGGTCTGACAGGCTGTCGGCGTGTCGGGTCGATGGCGCGTAGTGGATCACGTTGGGCGCGGTGCGCCCGGTCAGCAGGTCGAGTGGAACAGGCCGCCCACCGGCCGCGTCGCGGCCATCTCGTTGTAGTGCTGCACCGCTTGCGTCGTCTCGGCGACGTACGGCGTGATGCCGTGCCGGTCGAGAAGCTCAAGTGTGCGCGGGTCGATCTGAAGCTGGAGCTGCATCCCACGGGACAGGACGATCGCGGTCGCGCCGTTGCGCAGCAGTTCCTCGACGTCCTCCGGTTGAATCCCTGGGCTGTGCCGGGTCCCGGTCTCGGACCAGTCCCAGGCCCGGCCGCCGCCTGGGTAGAGCATGAAGTCCTTGCCGGTTCCGAGGCCTTCGACGTCCATCTGTCCCCACGAGATCTCCAACACCCTGGGGGAGGGCTGCGCGGCGTCGGTCAACACGATCTCCGTTCTAGCCGTCGCGGCCTGCCGACAGGGATTCGGCTGCCGCGCGGTTTCGCGTAACGGGCACGAGCCGGCTCTGCGGTGATCTCGATCTCGACTCGCGCCACGGTGAACACCGATGGTCCTCCAGCGCCTCCTGGTCCGCCAGTAGCGAGATGCTCACACCAGCGGCGGTCGGTCGATGAGCTCGACGAACATGATGAGCTCGTCAAGCACATCGAGAACGAGCATGCCTGATCGGTCGGGACTCTAAACCGATGTTCCGGTGACCCGGCCTTAGGCACCGACCGGCGGTGGCTGCGTGTAGAGGCTCTGGCAGAACTCGTCGCCGCAGCCGCATGGTTGAAGGACCGTAGGTCCGCGACTTGAGCAGCCCAGGACATCCTCGCCGATCTCGCGCAGCGCCACACTTAGCTCGGCGGCGAGAGGCCGGGTCACCTGCTGCTCAAAAGCGCAAATCCGCCAGACGTCATAGCTGACGGCTGTACCCAGCCTGATCATCGAGCGTAGCCCTGGTGCCAGTTGGTAGTGCGGTGGAGCCGTTGACTGTATGGATGGGGTACCGCCTGGGCTTCGGCCAGTGCGGCACTCTCGTGACTACTGGCGACGGGGTACTGGATCATACACCACATCAACCGGTCGTTCGAAGCTGTAGCTGTCGGCAATATAATATGTGCATGCATGAATGCAGCGAGTCAGGGCTTGTTGCTCATCTCCCACAGGAAGAATGGCTCCGAGTCCGGAGCACCGGGATTCCTGTCCGCTTCGAACCTCGCGACGTGCTCTTGCGCCAAGGTGACACCACGCAGCACGTGCATGTGGTCCTGGCCGGCTGCGTCAAGATCGTTCGCTCGGAGAGGGACGGAAGCCGCGCGATTCTGACGCTTCGGGTCGCCGGCGACGTGGTTGGCGATCTGGCCGCTGTGGACCTGCAACCCCGGTCGGCCACGGTCACCGCCCTTACCACCACGGTCACCCGGCTGCTGACGGGTCCACAGTTCCGACGCTTTCTCGGTCGGCCTGCGTTCGCGACAGGCTTTGCCTCCTACACGGTGAACCGGCTGCGTACCTCCGATGCCCAGCGTACGGCGTTGGCGCTGTTGCCCGTGCGGGAAAGGCTGGCCCGGGCGCTGGTTCAGCTCCACACGGAGAGCCAACGAGCCGACGGACAACCCGCTATCAGGCTGTCCCAGGCAGAACTCGCCGAACTGGTCGGCGCCTCGCGCAACGCGGTCGTCGCTGAACTGACTGCGCTACGCGAGGCCGGCATCGTCACCACCGGACGCCGTGAGGTCATCATCGTGGATCCGGCGGCGCTGAGCGATCGGTCACACGGGCTCTGCCCAGAACTGGGCAGAGCACCGGGCGGTCCCGACCGACGCTGAGGGAGTCCGTCCTCGAGAAGGGACTCCTGTGGAACACATCCCGTTCGCTAGTTCGATCGATCTCCCCCCGTACCGGGCGATCCTGGCCGTGGACGCCAAGGGCTTCACCGAGGAGCCAGGTAGCACTCATCAGGCGATCAGCAACAGGCTGCTCGACCTGGTTGGTGACGCGCTGACTGTTGCCGGGCTGCGGAAGGAGTGGGAACGTCCCTCATTCCTCGGCCCGACCGGAGATGGATTCGCCGTCGGACTTCCGACTCGCGTTCTGCCCTACCTGGTGGACCCCTTCCCGAGCCTGCTCCAGCAACGTCTCGCTGAGCACAACCGCCACGCCCGGACGCAACTGCAGTTGCGGGTCAGCCTGCACGTTGGTCCCCTACCGGCCGACCCGGAGAGCCCTCACTGGACAGGTAACGGGGAGTCGCGCAACGATGCTCATCGTCTGCTCGATTCCGCACCTGTGAAGGCCATGCTCGCCGGGGCCAGCCCGCGCGTGACCTACGTGGCCTGCGTATTCTCCGACCGCGTCTTCAAGGACGTCATCGCCGCCGGATACGCCGGACTGCATCCGGACCGTTGCATTCCGGTTACGGCGACTGTCGACGGCAAGGCATTCGAACAACGGGCGTGGCTCCACGTGCCCGTGATCTCCGGAAACCTGGTCGGCGTGTTGCCGGCGTCGTCTCCTCCTACGGCGCCGGCAGGGGAGAAGCGGACAAGTCCCCGGATCTCCGGACCACGGGTGAGGCAGAACAACGGCCAGGTCGCCACCACGGTCGAGAATATGACGCAGCAGCGGGACGGTAGCCGATGATGACCGATCCGATCGAGCCCGTCGACCCCGACATCGACGATTCCTACGCAGATGACATCGACGACAGCATCGCCGTCACCGAGAACGGCGGCCAGTACGTCAACAAGAACAACGGACAGGTCGCCGGGCACGTCGCCCGCGACCAGGTGCTGAATGTCCACAACTGGCTCGGGCGTTACCGGGCAGCTTGGGAACTGTCCGACGCCTTTGTACGGGAGACGATGGACAGCTTCGTGGACCGCGCCTACGGTCCGGATGGGCTGTCCAGGGAAGCGGCGGCCCGCATCCTGCAGGAACGGCGTCACGTGCTGCTGGTCGCGCGCCGCGACACCGGCCGGCGTACGGCCGCAGTTGGCTTGCTCGCCGCCGTTCCGTCGCCCCGACGGGAGATCCCGACTGATGATGACGAGAAGTCGCTCCTGCCTGTCGCCGAGGTGCCATGGGAGTCGTACGGCCGGTGCTCGTACCTGCTCACGGTCCCGCCTGGAAGCCGTGATGGGCGGTTGCGCGAGGTACTGATGGCATACCGGGAGGAAGTAGAGAAGCGGGATTCCTATCTGGTCGTCCTGGTCGAGCCGGACACGCTCGAGAGGTCGGAGGACGTCCCGGGCTTCGCGGCTCTCACGGTGACTGCCCCCGCACGTGAAGAGCTGTTGCGCCGGCTTCTGACCGACCAGCACGCGCGCCTGAACGTAGACGCGCTACTTCAGGAACCGCCGTTGCGAGAGATGCTGGCTGATGCCACTCCGACCCAGATCACCAGGCTGTCCAACCGGATCCGGGCTGCTGCGAGCGATCCGGAGGAACTCCTTGGCGATATCGTACGTAAGGCACTCCAGGCATATCGGAACTGGGACGAAGAACTGGGCGACTGGTTTGAGCGCAACCCAGATCCACGAACCAGGCTCTTTCTCGTTGCCTTGGCCTTCCTGCAAGGGGCGCAGGCCACCAACGTCCTACACGCTATGGAGAAGCTTGCCGAGAAGCTTGCCGAGCCGGCGAATGTACGCGGCGGCATTGGCGCGCCGGGGATCCGGCAGCTGGCTAATAAAGTCAGTGCCAATCTCGACGATCAGCACCGGATCTTTTTCACCCTGCCGTCCTATGACGTCGCGATTCTGCGCTACGTGCACAGCGACCAGTCGAAGGCCTTTCGTACACGCCTTTGGGCCTGGGCGTCCGACCTGCCGATTCGCAGTGGTGGATCCGCCAACGCCCGCGTCGCAGGACAGGTGGCCTCGGCCATGCTCGAGGTGACCCGGGCACTTCCCGGTGCCGACGCGCCCGAGGTGCGGACCTTGGTCGAGCGGTGGTGGAGCTACAAGACTCTGCGTCCGCTGGTCGTCGACCTGATGACGGCGTTGACCCTGAGTCCCGAGGCTGGACCGGCGATGCGTGGGCGGCTGAACCAGTGGGCCAAGTATTCGGGGAGCCACCCGCTGCTCTGTGCCGTGGCTGAAGTCTGCTGCGGAGCGCTCGCCGATGCCTATCCGCAAGTGGCGCTGACCAGACTGAACAACCTGGCCGGACGTGGGGTGGAATCCGTCACTGATGCGGTGGTGACAGCCGTGAAGTCGCTCTGGGAACGGCCGATGCACCGGCAGCCAACTCTGCAGCGGATCATCGACTGGGCTGCCGAACGCGACGAGCGCCAAAGTGTAGGCCTGCTCGCGCTGGCGGCGATCTCCGAAACCCCAGAACAGGCCGGGATTCTCCTCACTGAACTGGCCGGCGACGCGGCCCTACGGGTCAAGTTGAAAGACGCCCTATCCTTCCTGTTTACCGACGCTGTGCCGCAGGGTGGCATCCTCGATGCGCTTATGCGATGGCTGGACGCGGCAACCAGGGAATCGACGTACGAGCACTTGATCTCCGACCTCATGGTTGGTGCCGCTGGGAACGGGCAAGGTGCCAGTAAACGTCTCGCCCGAATGACGCGATTGCTGTTCGAATGGCAGCCGGTGGCTTGCGACGAGGAGCATCCGGCTGCCCGTGGCCTGCGTGACCAAATTCAGGAACGATTGCAACGCGCCAATCCGTTGGCTGTCGCATGATCGAGAACTGGCGGGTTCGGCTGTCAGGTCGGCGGACGAGATCCGAGGAACCCGAACAGCCCGTCACATTCACCGCCGAGCTACGCAGCTGCCATCCGTATGTGATGTTCAACGCGACCTTCCAGTGCTGTTGGAAGGGCGATGACCGGGCTGCCTTCTGGGCGGCGCGGCGGAGGGTGACAGACCGGGCCGATCAGGTGACCGCCAGATACTGCGTCACTCAGGCCGGCAATGCCGAAAACGAGGTAAATACTTGTACTCCCGACGGCGTCAGCGTGCGCTTGACGGTCGGCCGGCAAGCGTACGCGGCCGCAGAGGCCATCCTAGAAATCAATCGACAGGCAGCCCTGGAACGCCAGCGGCAGCGGGCCGAGCTGGATCGGATCAGGTACTTGAGGGAGAGTGTCTACTCCCATCCCGATGTCGCCCGCAGCTACTGGCTTTACCACCATCCCGACCAGCTGAAATCGATGCTAGACATTGACTTCGAGGGGATTGCTGAGAAGTTCAGGAACCGGGAGGATACACGGTTCCTGGTGATTGCCAAGCTGATTGGTGAATTCCTCGGGCGACTCGAGGACGCCGATCGCCGATTTTTGGTTAGTCAGCTTGGGCAGTTGTTTTCATCATACGATCGGTCCGATCTGGCAGAGAGGCTGGAAGGCTCATGAGGGAAGCCGGACGAGCCTCCCTGCAACAGGCGAACGAGATGATTCGTTTTGCCGATGTGAAGGCGACGGCAGTTCTCGCCGCTGCCGGTGTTCTGGCTGGGCAACTGCCGTCCGCCCATGGACCCCTGTCCGAGAGCATCCTGCTTGTCGCCGGCGCTTGCGTCGCGCTCAGCGCGTTGCTGGCGCTCTACACGTTGGCCCCACGTCAGCAGGCAACGGCGGCGTGGTCGCTGCACTACTTCGAGAACGTCGCCCAGCGGTACGGCGACGATCGAGAAGCGTTTATCGATGCGTGGCTGGACGCCTCCGACGATCCGGACGGGTTCGAACGGGCGATCGCTGGGCAGCTCTGGGTAGCGAATATGGTGGCATACCGAAAGTTTGTCCGAATCACTTGGTCCATCCGGACGTTGGCAGTTGGCGTACTGGCCATTGCCGCCGTGGCCGTCACCTGAGCCGGCCGGCTCCTCTTGTCCTTGGTGCGTAGGCCTCCGGTCTCGCCTGGAGGCCTACGACAACCATCGCCGATGTCACTTCTTCAATCCGAAGGGGTGTCTTCCGACGCTTACGCAGCGCGGGTTTACCGGTTGTCGGCCGGGTCGCGTTCACGGACGATGGCGGTCATGACACCAAGTGCCGGTAGGTGAGACCGATGGACTCCGCTCGTCGCCGCGAGCTTGCCCGCCGGGTGCTCGACGGCTATGCCAGCGGTCACGACGCACCGGTGCAGGCGACCGCCCACGCCCTGACGAAGATCGACCGCGCCGTCGCCCTGGTGCTCCTCGAAGGGGTCAGCGACCAGATCGCGGTGGAGACGGCCGCGGCCGGCCGCGGCCGGGACCTCGACGCGGAACGGGTGGCGGTCGTGCCGATCGGTGGAGCACACGCCACCGGCCGGTTCCTGGCCGGCCTCGGTCCACAGCGGTCGCGGGTACGGCTCGCCGGGCTGTGCGACCTGGCCGAGGTGGACATCGTCGCGCGGGGACTGGCCACCGCCGGGATCGGTGCGCCCCGAACGCACGACGACCTCGCCGAACTCGGGTTCTTCGTCTGCGTCGACGACCTGGAGGACGAACTGATCCGGGCGCTCGGAGTCGACGGAGTCGAGGCGATCCTGGCGACGCACGGCGACCTCGGGTCGTTCCGTACGCTGCAGGGCCAGCCCGCCTGGCGGGGGCGGCGGCCCGAGGCGCAGCTGCGCCGGTTCATGGGCAGCGGCTCGCGCCGCAAGTCACGCTACGCCCGGCTGCTCGTCGAGGCGGCGATCGCCCGGGACGTGTTGCCGCAGCCCCTCGACCGGCTACTCGCCTCCGTCGGCCCGCACTGAACCGACGGAGGCCGCCGGACGGGAACGTCCGGCGGCCACCACGTCACGGGTTTTCCGATGCTAGCCAGCCGAGGTCGGCGCGGTGACCAGCTCGGCGGCGGCTGCCTGGTCGAGCAGCCACCAGGTACGGCGCACGCCGCGTACCCCGCAGGCCGGCACCGCGACCGGGTCGCTGCCGCCGTACGCCCCGCCGACCGCCGCCGCCTTGTCCGCCCCGGCGGCGACCAGCCACACCTCGTCGGCGGTGTTGATGGTGGACAGGGTCAGCGTGATCCGGGTCGGCGGCGGCTTCGGGCTGTCCCGTACCGCCGCCACCGGGCGGGTCTCGCCGGTGACCGGATGCCCCGGGAACACCGACGCCACGTGCCCGTCCTCGCCGACGCCGAGCATCAGCACGTCGAACCGGGGCAGCGGGGCCGTACCCGGGCCGGCGACCCGGTCGAGGACGGCGGCGTACCGGGCGGCGGCCGCCTCCGGATCGTCGCCGTCCGGTCCGTCCGACGCGGGCATCGCGTGCACCCGCTGCGGATCGAGCGGCAGTACGTCGAGCAGCGCCTCGCGGGCCTGGGTCTCGTTGCGGTCCGGGTCGCCGGCGGGCAGGAACCGCTCGTCACCCCACCAGACGTCCACCCGGGACCAGTCGACCGCCTGCCGGGCCGGCAGTTCGCCGACCGCGCGCAGCACGGCCGCCGCGACCCGCCCGCCGGTCAGCACCACCGCCGCTTCGCCCCGCTCGGCCTGGGCGTCGATCAGCCGGACGACGAGCCGGGACGCCACCGCGCTGGCCAGCACGGTGGCGTCCGGGTGCACGACGAGCATGCCGGGGCCGCTCACGAGCCGCTCCGTGCCGGACCGGCCGCGACGACCGCCGGGTCGGTGCCGGCTGCCGGCCCCGTGGCCTTCGCCGGGTCCTTCCAGATGTGCACCCGCTTGGCGGGCCGGGAGGACAGCTCCGGCAGCCCGGCCAGGGTGCCCAGCGCCTCGGAGTAGACCTGGTCGGCGTCGAGCCGCCGCAGCTCCTCGGCGAGCTCTTCGCCGAGCGGTCGACGCACCAGCGGCATCTGCCGCTCCGGCTGCCCGGTCCGGGTGAACATCGCCGAACTGTCCTCGCGGACCAGGCTCAGCCCGTCACCGTTGGCGCAGCGCAGCTCCACCGACCGCATCCGGGGGAACGCGCTGGTCTCCTCCCAGCGCGGCGTGATGCCGAGCCGGGCCGCCAGCCAGCTGATCATCAAGGCGGCCGTCGGGTCGGCCCGGGGCGCGGTCACCGTGGCGCCGGTGATCTGCGCGTCGGTGGTGTCGAACGCCCCGGCGACCAGGGTGCGCCACGGGGTGATCCGGGTCCACGCCAGATCGGTGTCGCCCGACGCGTAGTCGACCGCCCGTTGCAGCAGCGCCTGCACCGGGTTGGGGGCCTGCGCCGAGTCGGTGATCCGCCGGTCGGCGACCACCCCCAGGTAGTCGTTGGCGATCTGCTCCGGCGGCTCGCCGTGCCACCAGGTCACCACCGGTACGTCCGGCACCAGCAGCGGCATCACCACCGACTCGGCGTGCAGCGCCAGCCGGCCGGAGGTACGCATGACGACCGCCTCGCACGGCCCGAGCCGGCCGCCGACGACCACTTCGGCGTCGAGCCGGCTGACCTTGCGGTCGATGTCGGAGCGGACCACCACGAGCAGCCGGCACGGGTGGGCTGCGGCGGCGATGGTGGCCGCCGCCTCCGCCTCGCGTACCCGCTTCTCGTCGACCACCACGATCAGGGTCAGCGCCATTCCGCTGGCCACGCCGCCGGCGCTGCGCCGCTCGGCGGCCAGGGCCTTGACCACCTCGTTGCCGGTGGTGTCCCACAGGCTGATCATGCTCTCCTCCAGGACCGGCCCTCGCGGGCCAGCATCTCGTCGGCGGCCCGTGGACCCCACTCGCCGGACCGGTACGGCTCCGGCCGGGTGCCCTCCCAGGCCTCTTCGAGAGGGTCGATCACCCGCCAGCTCTGCTCCACCTCGGCGGCGTCGGGGAACAGGGTGCGGTCGCCGATCAGCACGTCGAGCACCAACCGCTCGTACGCCTCCGGGCTGGCCTCGGTGAACGCCTCGCCGTACTGGAAGTCCATCGCGATGTCGCGGACCTCCATGGTGGTGCCCGGCACCTTGGCGCCGAACTTGAGCACCACGCCCTCGTCGGGCTGCACCCGGATGACCAGCTGGTTGTTGCTGAGCATCTCCACGTCGGTGCCGTTGAACGGCAGGTGCGGTGCGGCCTTGAACATCACCGCCACCTCGGTCACCCGCCGCGGCAACCGCTTTCCGGCGCGCAGATAGAACGGCACCCCGGCCCACCGGCGGTTCTGAATGCCCAGCCGCATCGCCACGTACGTCTCGGTGGTCGAGTCGGCCGGCACGTTCGGCTCCTCCAGGTAGCCGACGGCCCGCTGCCCGGCCACCCAGCCCTTCAGGTACTGACCGCGGACGGTGCCGGCGGCCACGTCGTCGGGCAGGCTGATCGCCCGCAGCACCTTCAGCTTCTCCGCCCGGATCTCGGCGGCGTCGAAGCTGGTCGGCTCCTCCATGGTGACCAGGGCCAGCAGCTGCAGCAGATGGTTCTGCACCACGTCACGGGCGGCGCCGGTGGCGTCGTAGAAGCCGGCCCGGCTGCCGATGCCGACGTCCTCGGCCATGGTGATCTGCACCGAGTCGACGTACTTGGAGTTCCACAGCGGCTCGAACAGGTTGTTGGCGAACCGCAGCGCCATGATGTTCTGGACGGTCTCCTTGCCCAGATAGTGGTCGATGCGGAACACATCGTCACGGGTGAACACGTCGTCGACCAGGTCGTTGAGCGACTTCGCCGACGGCAGGTCGTAGCCGAACGGCTTCTCCACCACCACCCGACGCCAGCCGCCGCACCGCTCGTTGTCGGCCATGCCGGTGCGGGCCAGCTGCTTGAGCACCTGCGGGAACGCCGACGGCGGGATGGAGAAGTAGAACGCGGCGTTGCCGTGGATGCCGTGCGATTCGCGCAGCCCGTCCAGGCAGGCCGACAGCTTGTCGAACGCGGCGTCGTCGTCGAACGAGCCGCCGACGAACTTGATGTTGCCGGCCAGGCGGGACCAGACCTCCTCACGCCACGGGGTACGCGCGTACTCCTTGGCCGAGTCGTGGGCCAGCGACTCGAAGTCGCCGTCGGTCCAGTCCCGCCGGGCGAAGCCGAGCACCACGAAGCCGGGTGGCAGCAGCCCTCGGTTGGCCAGGTCGTAGATGCCGGGGAGTAGTTTCTTGCGAGCCAGATCACCGGTGACACCGAAAATCACCAGAGCGCAGGGCTCCGGGATGCGCGGCAGCCGCCGGTCCTGCGGGTCGCGCAGGGGGTTCACGTCGCCTCCTCAGTCCGTTTTCCTCCGGACCAATTGTCAGCTGGGCAGGTTTCGAATCGTGTCCAGGAGTTGGGCGACGCCGGCGGCCCGATCGGTCAGGTGCAGCCGCAGCAGCGGCCGGCCCCGCCCGGCGAGCGCCTCACGGTCACCGGCGGCCTGCGCCGCCTGCAGCTCACCGAAGCTGTACGGGCGACCGGGCACCGGCAGGTCGTCGGTGACCGCACCGGTGATCTGCAGGAACGCGCCGACCTGCGGCCCGCCCTTGTGGTACTGCCCGGTGGAGTGCAGGAACCGCGGCCCCCAGCCGAAGGTGACCGGCCGGCCGGCGGCGGCCGCCAGCAGTGGCCGAATCCCGGCCGCGTCGGCGTCGCCGAACCGGTCCAGGTAGGCCATCACCGCGAGGTATCCGTCGGTGCCGACGCCGTCGATCAGCCAGCGCAGCGCGCCGACCAGCTCACCCGGTACGCCGTCCGGCCCGTACACCTCGATCGCACCCTCGACGAACGACGGTGCCTCGGCCGGCGGCCCGGCCGCCAGGATCCGGTTGGTGTTCTCCTTCGACTCGGTGACGTTGGGCTGGTTGAACGGGTCGATGCCGAGCACCCGGCCGGCGACCGCCGTCGCGTACTCCCAGACCAGGAACTGCGCGCCGAGCGGTCCGTTGACCGCCAGGTCGGGGCGGACCCCGCCGCCGGGCACCCCGCCCGGTTGGCCGGCACCGCCGTAGGTGACGGTGAGCACGTCCGGGCCGGCGGCGCCGGGGGCGTCCGGTGCCTCGACGACCACCGGCAGGATGCCGATGCCGTCCTTGCCGGTCGACTCGGCGATCAGCTGCTCGATCCAGTCGCCGAGCCCTTCGATGCCGGTGCCGTCGGAGACCAGCGCGACCTTGTCCCGGCCGGTGGTCGCCGCCGCACCGAGCGCCGCGCCGAGCGCCAGCCCCGGGTTGTCCCGGTCGCCGCCGAGCGCGGCGGACAGCTGCTCGGCCTGGTCGAGCAGCTCGACCACGTCCACGCCGGCCAGCGCCGACGGGACCAGACCGAACGCGGTCAGCGCCGAGTACCGTCCGCCGACCTCCGGGTCGGCGAGCACCACGGTGGCGCCCATCTCCTCGGCGGTGGTGGCCAGCGGCGAGCCGGGATCGGTGACGATGACGAACCGCCGCCCCGCCTCGGCCTCGCTCAGCCCTGAGTCGAGGAACGCCTGCCAGTACGCGCGACGGTGGCTGTCGGTCTCCACGGTGCCGCCGGACTTGCTGGCCACCACCACGACGGTCCGGTCCAGTCGGTCGCCGAGCGCCGCCCGCACCTGGTGCGGGTCGGTGGTGTCCAGCACGGTGACCGGCTTGCCGACGGTGAGCGAGATGACCTCGGGAGCCAGCGACGACCCGCCCATCCCGGCCAGCACCACGTGGTCCAGGTCGCCCAGCTCGGCCTGCAGTTCGGCGAGCTGCGGCAGCAGGTCCCGGCTGCGGGTGAAGGTGTCCAGCCAGCCGAGCCGAATCTTCGCCTCGGCCTCGGCGTCCGGGCCCCACAGCGTCGGGTCCTTGCGGGCGAGTGAGCCGGGCACCTCGTCGCCGACCAGCGCGCCCCGGGTCGACGAGGCGGCCGAGGCGTCGACCGCGTCGGCCCCGTACACGCTCAGCCCGGCCGCGGCCTCGACCCCGCCGTCGAAGAAGTCGCTCATGCGTTACCTCCGGCCTGCTTGGCCGCGGCGGCGTGCCCGCTCGCGGCCGCGTTCGGCTCACCGGCGCCGGCCGCGGCCGCGTCCAGCGACGAGCGGACCCCGTCGAGCAGCTCCTGCCAGCTGGCCTCGAACTTGCTCACCCCCTCAGACTCCAGGGTCTTGACCACGTCGTCGAGGTCGACGCCGACGGCGATCAGGTCGTCGAGCACCTGCCGGGCGGCCGGGTACGAGCCGGTGACCGTGTCGCCCCGGGTCTCGCCGTGGTCGGCGTAGGCGTGCACCACCGACTCCGGCATGGTGTTGACCGTGCCGGGGGCGATCAGCTCCTCGACGTAGATGACGTCCCGGTAGGCCGGGTTCTTCGTCGAGGTGGAGGCCCACAGCGGGCGCTGCGGGTGGGCGCCGGCGTCGGCCAGGGCCTGCCAGCGGTCCGAGGAGAAGACTTCCGCGTACCGCTCGTACGCCAGCTGCGCGTTCGCCACGGCGGCCTTGCCCTTGAGCGCCTTGGCCTGGTCGCTGCCGATCTTGTCGAGGCGCTTGTCGATCTCGGTGTCCACCCGGGAGACGAAGAACGAAGCGACCGAGCCGATGGTGGTCAGGTCGTGGCCGTTGGCCTTCGCCTGCTCCAGACCGGCGAGGAAGGCGTCCATCACCGCGCTGTAGCGGTCCAGCGAGAAGATCAGGGTCACGTTGACGCTGATCCCCTCGGCCAGGGTGGCGGTGATCGCCGGTAGCCCGGCCTCGGTCGCCGGGATCTTGATGAACAGGTTCGGCCGGTCGACCAGCCACCACAGCGCCTTCGCCTCGGCGACGGTCTCCGCAGTGCGGTACGCCAGCCGCGGGTCGACCTCGATCGACACCCGGCCGTCGACGCCGCCGCTGGTTTCGTACGCCGGGCGCATCACGTCGCAGCCCCACCGCACGTCGTAGGTGGTGAGCATCCGGACCGCCTCGTCCACGCTGACGCCCCGGGCGGCCAGGTCACGCAGCTGCCAGTTGTACTCGTCGGCGTCGGCGAGCGCGGCGGCGAAGATGGTCGGGTTGGTGGTCACGCCGGCGACGTGCTTCTCCCGGCGCAGTTGGTCCAGGTTGCCGGTGCTGAGCCGTTGCCGGGACAGGTCGTCGAGCCAGACCGCCACGCCTGCGGCGGTCAGCTTTCCCAATCGGTCCGTCATCTGGAGCCTCCTCAGTTTCCGGTGGTGGTGCCGGTGATGGCGCCGACCCGGGTCAGCGACGCGTGCGCCGCCGCGACCACGGCGTCGGCGGTGAAGCCGAACTGCTCGAACAGCACCTGGTACGGGGCGCTGGCCCCGTAGTGTTCAATGCTGACCGACTCGCCGCAGTCGCCGACCAGGCCACGCCAGGACATGCCGATGCCGGCCTCGACGCTGACCCGGGCCTTGACCCCGCGCGGCAGCACCGATTCGCGGTATGCCTCGTCCTGCTCGGTGAACCATTCCTGGCACGGCATCGAGACGACCCGGGTGGCGACGCCTTCGGCTTCGAGGCGTTCCCGGGCGGTGAGCAGCAGTTGCACCTCGGACCCCGAGCCCATCAGGATCACCTGCGGTTGGGCGTTGCCGGCGTCAGCCAGCACGTAGCCGCCCTTGCGGACCCCTTCGGCCGAGGCGTAGGTGCCCCGGTCGATGACCGGCACCGCCTGCCGGGTCAGCGCCAGCGCGGTGGGCCGGTCGGTGTGCTCCAGGGCGACCCGCCACGCCCAGGCGGTCTCGTTGGCGTCGGCCGGGCGGACCACGTCCAGTCCGGGGATGGCCCGCAGCGCCGACAGGTGCTCGATCGGCTGGTGGGTGGGGCCGTCCTCGCCGAGCCCGATCGAGTCGTGCGTCCAGACGTAGACCACCGGGAGTTTCATCAGCGCGGCCAGCCGCACCGCCGGGCGCATGTAGTCGCTGAACACCAGGAACGTGCCGCCGTACGGGCGGGTGCCGCCGTGCAGCGCGATGCCGTTGAGGATCGCCCCCATGGCGTGTTCGCGGATGCCGAAGTGCAGGGTGCGGCCGTACTCATGGCCGGGGAACTCCTTGGTGGCGTACTCGGCCGGGACGAACGACGGCTCGCCCTTCATCGTGGTGTTGTTGCTCTCCGCCAGGTCGGCCGAGCCGCCCCACAGCTCCGGCAGCTCGGCGGCGAGCGCGGTCAGCACCTTGCCCGAGGCGGCCCGGGTGGCGACCCCCTTGGGGTCCGCCGGCCAGTCCGGCAGCGCGTCGGTCCAGCCGGTCGGCAGGGTACGGGTGGCGAGCCGGTCGTGCAGCGCCTTGCGCTCCGGGTTGGCCTGCGCCCAGGCGTCGTACTTCTCGGTCCACTTGGCGTGTGCCTGCCGGCCCCGGTCGAGCACCTCGCGGATGTGGGCGAGGACCTTGTCGTCGACCGCGAAGTGCTGGTTGGGGTCGAGGCCGAGGATCTCCTTGGTGGCGGCGACCTCGTCGGCGCCGAGCGCCGAGCCGTGGATCTTGCCGGTGTTCTGCTTCTTCGGTGCCGGCCAGCCGATGATGGTGCGCAGCGCGATGAACGACGGGCGGTCGGTCTCCGCACGGGCGGCGGTCAGCGCCGCGTACAGCGCCTCGACGTCCTCGTGGTACTCGCCGTCGCCGGCCGCGCCCGCCCGCCAGTCGACGGTCTGCACGTGCCAGCCGTACGCGGCGTACCGGGCGGCGACGTCCTCGCTGAGCGCGATCCGGGTGTCGTCCTCGATGGAGATCTGGTTGTCGTCGTAGACGACGGTCAGGTTGCCGAGCTTCTGGTGCCCGGCTAGGGCGCTGGCCTCGTGGGTGATGCCCTCTTCGATGTCACCGTCGGAGGCGATCACCCAGATGTTGTGGTCGAAGACCGACTCGCCGGGCGCGGCGTCCGGGTCGAGCAGTCCGCGTTCCCGGCGGGCGGCCATCGCCATGCCGACCCCGTTGGCCAGCCCTTGGCCGAGCGGACCGGTGGTGGTCTCCACTCCCCGGGTGTGGCCGTGCTCCGGGTGTCCAGGGGTCAGCGATCCCCATTGCCGCAACGCCTTGAGGTCGTCCAGGCTCAGCCCGTAACCGGAGAAGAAGAGTTGGATGTACAGGGTGAGACTGGAGTGCCCGGCGGAGAGGACGAACCGGTCCCGGCCGGCCCAGCCCGGGTCGCTCGGGTCGTGCCGCATGACCCGGTTGAACAGCAGGTACGCCGCGGGAGCGAGGCTCATCGCGGTGCCCGGATGGCCGTTGCCGGATTTCTCTACGGCGTCGGCGGCCAGCACGCGTGCGGTGTCGACCGCGCGGCGGTCGAGGTCGGACCAGTTCAGGGGGGCATCGGTTGGTGTTGCAGCCACGGTGGGTGTGCTCCTCGTCCAGCAGGTAGGCGGAACCCTCGTCACGACCCTATCGAGCAGGGTTCACGGTGCGCCCGCCGATCTCGACAACCGGATGGTCGTCCAGGGTCGTGGGGGGGGGGGGGGGGGGGGGGGGGGGGGGGGGGGGGGGGGGGGGGGGGGGGGGGGGGGGGGGGGGGGGGGGGGGGGGGGGGGGG
>NZ_JBSWXD010000065.1:0-33689 GCF_056160425.1 Micromonospora sp. ABR4_055 | reverse complement strand
GCGGGGCCGCAGACCCGGCCGCACCCGCACCGGGCGACAGACCAGGCGGACCAGGCGGATCAGGCCCGGCAGATCAGCCCGGCCACTCGCCCACTCGGTCCAACGCCAGGATCCAACGCCGCCCGGCCGGCCGATGTTCCCCCGCGCCCGGCACCTCAGCCACCCGCCCGCCGCGCCGCACCGAACCTCGCAAACGGCGCCTGACGCCCATCGGTGTCCTGCGTCCACCCGAAAACTGATAGCGACCTTGGCGGCGGGTTGCGTACCGTCCGGCGGCATGAGCGCCGAGTTGAGCCCGTTCATCCGCGAGGGACGTATCGTCTCGTTGCCGGCCCGGCAGGCGCGCCGCCGCCCGGTGCTGGCGCACATCGCGCAGGCGTGTTTCGAACGCGACGTGGTCTACGACGAGTCGACGGTCGACGAACGGTTACGCCGCTGGTGTGATGGCGGTGCGGTGGACCACGTGACGGTCCGCCGATACCTGATCGAAGCCGAGCTGATGGCCCGGGCCGACGGCCGGTACTGCCGCAACGCGCTGGCGTTGCCCTACCCGAACACCGCAGAGCGGTACGTGGAGTCGATGGGCCTGAGCTGAGCCGACCGGCCATCAGTTGCCGGCGGACTCGTAACGGCGCAGACCGGATCGGAAGATCAGCGCCGCCACTCCGACGCAGTAGGCGGCGATCAGCGGGGTGAGCCAGCCCAGCCAGGTCGGACCGACCCCGGCGCGGGCGGCATCGCCACCACCGGCACTGAGCACCGCGCTGGCCGGGAAGAATCCGACGAAGGCGAACGGCAGCCCGACCACCAGCACCAGCCGCACCCCGAACGTGTAGACCGACACCGGGTAGCGGGCCAGGTCACCGATCTGGTGCACCGCGTACGCGAAGATCGAATGCGGACTCTGCAGCCAGAACGCCGACGAGTTGGTGGCCAGGCTGATCGACAGCTTGACCGCCATGCCGCTGGCGAACAGCCCCAGCCCGCCGACGACCAGCGCCGGGGTCCAGGCGACGTCGACCCGCCACACCGCCCAACCGAACATCGCCCCACCGGTGACCAGGTTGCCCAGCCCGTTGATACCGACGTCGTCGCTGAGCACCTGCAGCACCACCGGGTAGGGCCGGACCATTTTGTAGTCCAGCTCCCCCTTGTTGACCAGCCACGGCAGCCGCCACACGCCCTCGAACAGCAGCGGCCCGACCGCGTCGGAGAGCACCACGATCGAGTAGATCAGGACCACCTCGGCGAACGTCCAACCATTGACCTGCGGCACCCGGGAGAAGACCGCGCCGAGAAATGCCAGGCCGACGAGCTGGGTCAGCGCCGACCCGGCGACCAGGATCCAGAAGTCCGCCTCGTACTCCAGGGTGGACCGTAGGTGGGCACCGAGGCTGCGCCAGTAGAGCCGCAACCCCCGGCGCAGGCCGGTCCGTGATCGCATGATCAACCCCCGTGTACGGTCAGTTGGCGCACCGCCGACCGCCAGGCCAGCCGGGCACCCCACCACAACGCCACCGTCCACACCGCCTGAATGCCGATCAGCAGCCAGGCGTCGGATCCGGTCGCCTGGCCGAGGTAGATCGTCGCCGGAGTGAACGTCATGCCGGCGAACGGCAGCACCGCGGCGATCGCCTGCAGCCAGCCGGGCAGCAGGGTCAACGGCACCAGCGCCCCGGAGAACAGGTTGGTGATCGCTCCCCGGGCCAACGAAACGCCAAAAATGTTCTGCGTCCAGAAGCACAGCAGAGCTGTCAGGTAGACGGTGGTGAACCGCAACGGCAGCACCAGCAGCGCGCTGACCGCGAACAGCGCCGCCTGGCCGGGCGGCGGCACCGGGACCGGCCCGGTGACCGCCAGCACCACGGCGCAGACCGCCAGCGAGAAGGCAACCTCGACGGCGGCGATGCCGAGCGTCTCGGCGAACCGGGCCCGCTGGTAGTCGACCGGGCGGGTCAGGTCGACCGCGACCATGCCATCGCGGATCCGGGCGGCCATCTCCCAGTCACCGAACGACATCAACGACCCGGTGACATAGGCGATCAGCAGGTACGCCTTCATCTGCGGCCAGCTGAACCCGCCGACGCTGGTCCCGGAGCCGAGCAGCACCGCCCAGATGGACAGCATGGCGAGCAGCTGCAGCAGCACCCCGGCCATGCCGAGGACGAAACTCAACGGGTACGCGACCGCGCTGCGGGCCGCCACCCGGGCCAGCGCCCGGTACGGCCGGACACCGCTGGACCGGGCCGGGGCGTCGGTGGCGGCGACCGTGGTCACGGTGCCGGCACCAGCCGCAGCTCACCGGCGTACACCTTGCGGACCACGTCCTCGATGGCCGGCTCGTCGATGCGCAGGTCGCGTACCTCGGACACCGCCGACACGGCCGCGATCACCTGGCCGGCGGTGACCGCGAACCGGTCGAACCGGACGGTGAACTCACCCGGCGTCGCGCCGGCGGCTACCTGTGCGCTGCCGACGGCGGCGGCGACCGTGTCCAGCTCCACCGGGTCGGCCAGGTGCAGGTGCATCGAGCGGTGCCGGGCGAACTGGTCCTTCACCCCGGCCAGCGGGCCGTCGTAGATGATTCGCCCCTGGTCGATGATCACGATCCGCTGGCAGAGGTCCTCGATGTCGCCGAGATCGTGGGTGGTCAGGATCAGGGTGGTGCCGTCGGCGCGCAGCTCCCGCAGGAACGCCCGGACCCGGTCCTTGACCGCGATGTCCAGCCCGATGGTCGGCTCGTCGAGGTAGACCACCCGGGGACGGTGCAGCAGCGCGGCAGCCAGGTCGGCCCGCATCCGCTGACCGAGGGAGAGCTTGCGGGCCACCACCGGCAGCAGCTCACCGAGCCCGAGTACGTCGTCGAAGCGCTCCAGCTGCTCCCGGTAGGTGGCCTTGTCGACGTCGTACAGGTCACGCAGCAGGGCCAGGGACTCGCGGACCGGCAAATCCCACCACAGCTGGGTACGTTGGCCGAACAGCACACCGATCTGTCGGGCGTTGGCGACCCGCTGCCGGTGCGGCACCACCCCGCCGACCCGGACCTGCCCGGCGGTCGGCACCAGGATGCCGGCCAGCAGTTTCACCGTGGTCGACTTGCCGGCGCCGTTCGGCCCGACGTACGCCACCGCCTCGCCCGCCTCGACCCGCAGATCGACGCCGTCGACCGCGACATGGTCGGCGAACCGGCGTACCACCAGGTGTTTCAGCGCGCCGCGCAGACCCGGGTCCTTCACCGGCCGGCGGAACCGTTTGGTCAAGCCATCAGCTTCGATGAAGGCCATCTCCGAATGGTGCCGTACCCGTGCGTCGCCGCCCACCGAATTTCCGGCCGGCGGACCACCATGATCTCCGGCCGGCGGACCACCATGCGGTAAGGGCCGGCATCGCGGTACGGCACTGACAGCGGCGAGGGTAGCCTCACCGCCGTGACGACTGCGTTCGCCCGTCGACAGGCGCTCGGCCTGGCCATGGTGGTCGGGGCCAGCGCCCTGTTCGCGATCAACGGCACCGTTTCCAAGCTGGTGCTGCGAGCCGGGCTGGACGCCCCGCAACTGACCGTGCTGCGGGCGGTCGGCGCCTTCACCGGGCTGCTGGTACTCAGCGTCGTGCTGCGGCCCGGTGCCCGCCGGGTGCGGCTGCGCCGCCGCGAGGTTCCGCTGCTCGTCGCGTACGGGCTGACCGGTTTCTTCCTGGTCCCGATGCTCTACTTCGTGGCCATCTCCCGGCTACCGGTCGGCATCGCGCTGCTGTTCGAGTACACCGCGCCGCTGATGGTGGCGGTCTGGGCCTGGGCCGTGCAACGCCAGCAGGTGCTGCCCCGGCTGTGGGCCGGGCTGGCGTTGAGCCTGCTCGGGCTGGCCTGCGTGGCGCAGGTGTGGGGCGGGCTGACCCTCGACCCGCTGGGGGTGGCCGCCGGGCTGGGCGCGGCCGTGATGCTCGCCGCGTACTTCCTGATCGGCGCCCGGGGTGTCCAGGACCGGGACACCCTGTCCCTGACCACCTGGGCGTTCGGCGCATCGGCGATCGCCGGGCTGATCGTCCGCGCCGCCACCGCCGGCCTGGACGGCTGGCAGCCGCTGCTCACCCGTACCGAGGGCGGGATGCCGGTCGCGTTGCTCTGCTGCTACGTGGTGGTCCTCGGCTCGATCGTGCCGTACCTGATGATCACCGGCGCGTTGCGGCACCTGCCGGCGACCAGCGTCGGCATCGTCGGCATGGTCGAGCCGGTGTTCGCCGCTACGGTGGCCTGGGTGGTGCTGGGCTCGGGTGAGACGTTGACCCCGGTGCAGCTGGCCGGCGGCGCGTTGGTGCTGACCGGGGTGGCGTTGGCCGAGACCGCCCGGACCGGCACCGGCGTGCCGCCCGCCGTACCGCCGGCACCCGACGGTCCGCTGCCCCCCGGACCGCCGCTGCCGGACGGCCCGACGTCACCGGGACCGTCACAGCCGGACAGCCGGCCGCCGTCGGCCGGCGTAGTGGCCGGTGCCGGCGGGTAAGACCGGCGGTATGAGTGCACCGAAGCGGGTCGCCGTCGTCGCCCACCGCAAGAAGACCCTCGGCGGCGGCCTCGACGAGTTGCGCGCGGCGATCGCCGGGCACGGCGCCGAGGACATCGACTGGTACGAGGTGCCGAAGAGCCGCAAGGCACCGAAGAAGGCCCGGCGGGCCGTCGAGCGGGGTGCCGAGCTGGTCTTCGTATGGGGCGGCGACGGGATGGTGCAGCGGTGCCTGGACGCGCTGGCCGGTCGCGACGCCACCGTGGCGATCGTCCCCGCCGGCACGGCAAACCTGCTGGCGGGCAACCTCGGCGTGCCGGAGGACCTCGGCGAGGCGGTACGGATCGGCTTCGAGGGCGAACGTCGCCGGCTCGACCTGGGCAGGGTCAACGGCGAGCATTTCGCGGTGATGGCCGGGGCCGGTTTCGACGGGCGGCTGATCCGCGACGCCGACCGGGACCTGAAGGACCGGGCCGGCAAACTCGCGTACGTCTGGACCGGTCTGCGCCACGTCGGCGGCGTCACGCCGAGGACCCGGATCAAGGTCGACGGCACGATCTGGTTCGACGAGCCGGCCAGCTGCGTCCTGGTCGGCAACGTCGGCCGGATCACCGGCGGCATCCACGCCTTCGACGATGCCCGGCCCGACGACGGCTGGCTGGAGGTCGGGGTGACCACCGCGCAGGGGGCCGCCGAGTGGGCGCGCACGCTGGGTCGGATGGCGGTCGGGCGCTCGGAGCGCTCCCCGTTCGTCCGGATGACCCGCGCCCGGCGGGTCGACATCCGGCTGGCCGAGCCGATGACGTACGAACTCGACGGCGGCGCCCGGGGTCAGGCCAAGAAGATGAAGGTACGGGTGGTTCCCGCCGCGATCACCGTCTGCGTCCCGGCCTGACTCCGCCCGCCGGGTCGACTGGCTGCCGGGCTCAGCGGGCTCAGCGGGCTCAGCGGGTGACGGTCAGCCCGGTCACGAAGGCCGACCAGGCGGCCGGGCCGAAGGCGAGCAACGGGCCGGTGACGTCCTTGCTGTCGCGGACCAGTACCCGGCCAGGGAGATTGTCGGCGACCTCGACACAGGTGTTGCCGCCGTTGCCGGACCGGGTCGAGGTACGCCATCGTGGTGTCACACTCGTACCGCTCATAGTTCCTTCACCAGACCTTCGATCAGCTCACGTGATGCTCGCTCGGGAAGCGCCTCGGTCAGCAGACTGTCCCAGATCCGCACCACCTGCTCCACACCGCTCGGATGGTCCACGGGATGCCCGAAGACCCCGTCCACATGCACCACGTCGTCGCCCTCGGGCAGCGTACCGATGACGAATCCACCGGACATGCCAGCGTACGCCCCAGCGCTGAGCGGCACCACGTACAGCTTGATCCGCCGCTCGTTCATCAGCGTAAGCAGATAGTTGAGCTGCTCGCGCTGTACAACCGTGTCGCCGACGATCCGGCGCAGCGCCCCTTCGTCGACCACGGCGACAAACACCGGTGGCTTCTCCCTGGCGAGCAGCCGTTGGCGATCCAACCGCATGGCCACCTGATCCTCGACCCCGTCTGCGGTGTACAGGCCGGTGCCGGTGAAAACCGCACGCGCGTATTCCTCCGTCTGCAGCAGTCCCGGCACCAGCAACGGCTCGTACATCCGCAGCTTGACCGCGCGGTCCTCGACCGCGCGCCATGACGCAAACCAGCTCGGCGCTTGCTTCTTGTTGATCAGATCCAGCATCTCGGCGAGAAGACCGCCGGTATCCAAGGCTTCGTCAGCACCCGCAGCCAAAGTCATCGTCGGCCGGCGCCGCCCCGTCTCCACCGCCGCAATGGTGGAGGCGCTGTAGTTGATTTTCGGGGCAAGCTGATCCTGCGAGACATCCGCCGCTGCCCTGGCCGCTTTGAAGGCCTTGATCCACATATCGACATCCACCAGCCGATCCGATCAGCAAAGAATGATCGAATCAATACGCTGTTGAGCTCTCGGATGGGCATCCTGTCGAACTGACCGAGGTGCGCCCGTCGTGGTCAGTGCGCGCGCGGCGGAACCTGAATTCGGAAGAGCGCGTGGCGGCGTACCGGGCCGTCGGGCACGTTCGGGTGGTCGAAGTCGCCGTCCGGGTCGCGGGTCATCCCGATCCGCCGCATCACCGCCTGCGAGCGCAGGTTGCCGACGGCGGTCAACGCGACGATCTCCGGCAGGCTGAGGGTATCGAAGCCGTACGCCAGGCAGGCGCGGGCCGCTTCGGTCGCGTACCCGTTGCCCCAGGCGTCGCGGCGCAGCCGCCAGCCGACCTCGACCCCGCCGAACGGCATGTTGGCCTCCACCGGGCTCAGGCCGGTCATGCCGATGAGCTCGCCGGTCGCCGCCACCTCGACCGCCCACCAACCCCAGCCACGCTGGTCCAGGCCGGCCTGGCAGCGGGCCATGGTGGCGGCGCTCTGCTCGCGGGTCGCCAGGCCCGGGAAGAACTCGCGCACCTGAGGGTCGGCGTTCATCGCCACCCACGGCTCCAGGTCGGACCCGCGCCAGTGCCGCAGCACCAGCCGCGGCGTGGTCAACTCCGCCATGCCGGCACTGTAGCGCCGGTGCCGCACGCCGAGACCGTCGAGCCCGATCACCGGCCGGGCAGGAGGATCACCGTACGGCCGCCGCCGACCGGCCCCTCCTGGCAGGACAAGCCGGTGCCCTGCAGCCATCGGCCGGTGACCGCCACCGGATAGGTGACCTCCACGGTCCGGCCGGCGTCGGTGGTCGCCGAGAACCGCATCGGCAGTGGCGCCGCCAACCGGTGCATGATCGTGTCGCAGTCGAAGGTGACCCGTACGTCGACGGATCCCACTCCTCCAGGCCGTACGCGGGTCTGCCCGCCCGTGTCGGCCACTGCCAGGCCGGGGGACTCCGTGTCGAGGACCCGTACGGTGACCTGCTGCGTTCCGGTGTTGACCACGGTCACCTTGGCGTTCAGCTGCCCGTCGCCCATGCTCCACACCTCGCCGGCGAACGCCACCATCGAACCGGCGGTGGCCGCCGCAGCTCGTTGCTGCTGGTAGTCGTTGAGCAGCCAGCCGCCGAGGCCGCCCATGGCCACGCCGGCCAGCAGCACACCGACGAGCCGGCCCGGTCCGCGAAAGCGTCGCCGCGCCGCGCCGCCAACCGGTGCCCCGGGCGCCGTCGCGCTGGTCGGCCGGTCGAGATCGATGAGCCGCCCCTCCGCCGTCACCGGACCAGGTTAGTCGCAACGCCGATCAGTCAAAGACGACGGTGGCTGCGTGCAGCGGACGCATCGTCACCTTCATCGGCCCTGGGGTGCCGGTCGGGCTTGATGCCACACGTGCATCTTGATGCACCTGTGGCATCAAGCCTGCGGAGGCACCTTGGGTCCCCGGGAGCCGGCACGGGGCACTCCGCTCGCGCGGCCGGCCGGCCGCGCGCAGTTCCGGCGTCGATGAGGTACCTGACGTTCGGCTCGTGCCGCAGCGGGCAGGCGTGCAGACGAAGCAGGGCGAGCGGGCAGGGCGGGTGGAGCGGCGAGCGGCTGAGTTCAGTGGCGGAGCAGGCCGCGTACCGGGACCGGGGTGACGTGGCCGCTCGGCGGGCGGGTGCGGTCGAGCTCCAGACCGACGTCGACGATCACCGCCCGGGTCAGCTGCGGCACCTGCGACAGCGGCACCCACTGTGCCAGGTCCGTGGAGCCGCCGACCTCGGGCCGCAACGCGCCGCCGACGACCCGTACCCGGTAGAAGACCCCCAGGTTGTGCCGTTCGCCGCGGCCGGGCAGCCGGCGCTGCGCGGGCACCGTACGGGAGTCGACGCCGAGCAGCGACTCCACCTCGACCTGGTAGCCGGTCTCCTCGGCCGCCTCGCGGACCACCGCGTCGACCGGGTCCTCGGCGTGTTCGACCTTGCCGCCGGGCAGCGTCCAGTGCCGCCGGGAGCCGCCCGGCGAGACGTAGCGGGCCAGCAGCAGCTGCCCCTGGTCGACACAGACCGCATAGGCGGCCACCCGAAGCCGGTGGGCAGTCATGCTCGCACTCCTCCGCGCTAGATCCGCCACAAGGAGCATAACCACCCCAAATAGGGTGTAATTGATCCGGACGGCGGCACGATCCGGGCCACGAGCAAGATAGAGGCCATGCAGACACATCCGAACGTGCAGGCGGTGCAGGACGCGTTGAACACCGCCGACGCCCGGGACGGCTCCGGCGCCAGCTGCCGGGTGCGGCTGCTGCCCGACGCGGTGCACACCGCCGCCGCGGCAGCCGCCGCCCTTGAGATCGAGGTGGGGCAGATCGCCAACTCGTTGATCTTCGACGCGGACGGTGAGCCGCTGCTGGTGCTCACCTCGGGCGCACACCGGGTGGACACCGCGAAGGTCGCCGCCGACCTCGGCATCGACGCGCTCCGCCGGGCCACCCCCGAGTTCGTCCGGGAACACACCGGGCAGCCGATCGGCGGGGTCGCGCCGCTGGGCCATCCCAAGCCGGTCCGTACCCTGGTCGACGTGGCGCTGCAGCAGTACCCGGAGATCTGGGCGGCCGGCGGCGTACCCCGGGCGGTCTTCCCGACCACCTACGCCGAACTGCTACGCATCACCGCCGGCACCGCCGCCGAGGTGGCGTGAACGACCCGGTCGGCCGTACGGCCCCGGTGCCCGAGCTGGTCACGCTGCACGTCTGGCGGGTCCCCCGGCGACGGCTGCCGCGAGTGCTGGCCCGGATGGCCGTCGACGCCCGCCGGCTGCGGCGCGTCGACGGCGTACGGTTCGCCAAACTGCTCGGCACCGGGACCGGCACCGGGTTCGGGCCCACCGACGTCGACCCGACCCGGTGGGCGGCGCTGGTGGTGTGGGACGACCCGGCGACGGCGACCGGGTTCGACACCTCGCCGGTCGGGCAGGCGTGGCTACGGATCGCCGACGCGCGGGTCCGCGTCGACCTGCGGCCGCTGCACAGCCGGGGCCGCTGGTCCGGCGTCACCCCGTTCGGTGGGCCGGGCGGTGGGCAACCTGGCGCCGGGCGACCGGTGCTGGCGTTGACCCGGGCGCGGCTGCGGCCCACGAAGGCGGTCACCTTCTGGCGGGCGGTGCCGCCGGTCGCCGCCGCACTGGCCGACGCCGACGGGCTGCGCTGCCGGTTCGGCGTCGGCGAGGCACCGCTCGGCTGGCAGGGCACCGTCAGCGTGTGGCGGGACACGGCGGATCTGACCCGGTTCGCGTACCGTCACCCGCAGCACCGGGCGGCCATCACCCGGACCCCGGTGACACAGTGGTACGCCGAGGAGCTCTTCGCCCGGTTCGAGGTGCTCGGTGTCGCCGGCGACCGGGCCGTGCTGGGCTGGGCCGGAGAGGACGAGGATGGGACATGCGGTGCTGGCGGCGGATGAGAGGCGGACCCCGATGAGGCTGGTGCCGTGGCTGCCGGACGACCTGCTGCGGCGGCTCGACGACGTGGTCACCGTGTACGGCGAGGCGATGAACTACCGGGCCGAGCTGTTGGAGGTACGCCGGGGCTACATCGCCACCCACGTACGGCGCCCCGGATTCCGGGCGGTCGCCACGCTCACCGCCGAAGGCGCGCTCGCCGGGTTCGGCTACGGCTACCGGTCGGCCGCCGGGCAGTGGTGGCACGACCAGGTACGCGGCGCGCTGCCGAAAACCGCCCGCGGCACCTGGCTCACCGACTGCTTCGAAGTGGTGGAGCTGCACGTGCACCCGCAGGCGCAGGGGCACGGAATCGGCGCGCACCAGCTGCGTACCCTGCTCGGGATGGCCGCCGGAGCGACCACCCTGTTGTCCACCCCGGAGGCCGACGAGCAGCGGTCCCGGGCCTGGCGGCTGTACCGGCGGTTCGGCTACGTCGACGTGTTGCGCAACTTCCACTTCCCCGGGGACGAGCGGGCCTTCGCGGTGCTCGGCCGCACCCTCCCGCTGCCCCACCCGCAGGCAGCACCGGCTGCGGGGGCCGGACCGACGACGGACCCGCAGCCGCGCCGGTCATGAGCGCACGACGGGTGCTGCCCTGGGCGATGTTGGCGCTGCTGGTGCTGGCCCAGATCGGCTACCCGCTGACCGGCGGCGGCAACCGGGCCGGGTTGACCGTCGCCACCGTGGTGATCGGCTTCGTCCTGTCGGTCGGCCACGCCTGGCTGACCCGGGGGCCGCGCAGCGCCGCCGCGCTGCTGCTGGTCACCACCGGCGGCGGGCTGGCGGTTGAGGCCTGCGGGGTGGCGACCGGGTTCCCGTTCGGCGGCTACGACTACGCCGGCACGCTCGGGCCGAAGCTGCTCGGCGTACCGGTGGTCATCCCGCTGGCCTGGACCTGGATGGCCTGGCCGGCATGGCTGGTCGCGGTGCGGCTGGTCCGCCCGGTGGTGGCCCGGATCGCCGTCGGCGCGGTCGCGCTGGCCGCCTGGGACCTCTTCCTCGACCCGCAGATGGTCACCGAAGGCCACTGGACCTGGCTGGACACCGACCCGGCGCTGCCCGGGGTGCCGGACGTCCCGGTCGGCAACTACCTGGGCTGGCTGGCCGTTGCGGCAGTGATGATGACGCTGCTGCAGCGTACCGCCGGGGTCGCCGCCCACTGTGCCGACGGGCCGGTGGACGCCCCGATGTACGCGCTGTACCTGTGGACGTACGCGTCGAGTCTGCTCGCCCACGCGGTGTTCCTCGGACTGCCCGCCTCGGCCGGCTGGGGCGGGCTCGGCATGGGGCTGGTGGCGGTGCCGTTCGCGGTGACACTGATCCGCTCGCGACGGGCGACTGGACCTGCTGGACGCCCGCCACGGCAGGCGACATGACCTGGTGGACGGCGGCTACGGCGGGTGCGCTCGGCATCGTCGCGGTGCTGCTGGCGCTGACCGCGGCGACGCTGGTCAACACGCTGCGCTGGCTGCGCCGGCCCGGCCCGGCAGCCCGGGTGACCGAGCCGGTGTCGATTCTGCTGCCACTGCGTGACGAGGCCGAGCGGGTGGCTCCGTGCCTGCGGGCGCTGCTCGCCCAACGGCAGCTGACCGACTGGCGGATCGTGGTGCTCGACGACGGGTCGACCGACGGTACCGCCGAGGTGGTCGCCGAGGTGGCCGGCGACGACCCCCGGGTACGGCTGATCACCGGCGCGCCGCTGCCGGCCGGCTGGCTCGGCAAGCCGCACGCCTGCCAGCAGCTTGCCGACGCGGTCCCCGCCGCACCGGCCGGGGTGCTGGTCTTCGTGGACGCCGACGTGGTCCTCGCCCCTGGGGCGGTGGCCGCCGCCGTCGGCACCCTGCGGTCTGTGCCGGCGCAGCTGCTCAGCCCGTACCCGAGGATCGTCGCCGGGTCGGTCGGCGAGCGGCTGGTGCAGCCGCTGCTGCAGTGGAGCTGGTTGACGTTCCTGCCGCTGCGCGCGATGGAACGTTCGCCGCGTACCTCACTGGCCGCCGCCGGCGGGCAGTTCCTGCTGGTCGACCGGGACGTGTACCGGCGGGCCGGCGGGCACGCCGCCGTGCGGGACCAGGTGCTGGAGGACGTCGGGCTGGCCCGGGCGGTGAAGCGGGCCGGTGGGCGGATCGCCCTGGCCGACGGTTCGGCGTTGGCGACCTGCCGGATGTACGGGTCCTGGCGGGAGTTGTCCGCCGGCTACACCAAGTCGCTGTGGGCGTCGCTGCCGTCGCCGGCCAGCGCGGCCGCCGTCGTGGCCGGACTGTTGGCGTTGTACGCGGCCCCGCCGGTGCTCTGCGTCGTCGGGCTGGCCGGGCTGGCCACCGGGGCCGGTCCGGCGGCGACGGTGCTGGTCGCGGCCGGTGCCGTCGGGTACGGGCTGGGGGTGACCGGACGGGCGCTCACCGCCCGGGCCACCGGCGGCCGGGCGATGCCGGACGGATTGGCACATCCGATCTCGGTCGCGCTGCTCGGCTGGCTCGTGATCCGGTCCTACTATCTGCGCAAGCGACGGCGCCTCGCCTGGCGCGGTCGCCCGGTGGCCCTGCCCTGACCGAAACTGCTGTGAGGAGGAGCGCCGATGAGCCGGGTGGTGGTGATCGGCGCCGGGGTCGGCGGGTTGGCCGCCGCGATCCGGCTGGCCCACGGCGGGCACGACGTCACCGTCATCGAACAGGCCGACACCGTCGGCGGGAAACTGGCCCGCTGGACCCGACAGACCCCCGCCGGTGCGTTCACCTTCGACACCGGGCCGAGCCTGCTGACCCTGCCGCAGGTCTTCGCCGACCTGTTCGACAGCACCGGCGAACCACTGGAGAAGGTGCTCGACCTGGTCGAGCTGGATCCGATCGTGCGGCACCGGTTCCCGGCCGGGCCCGGCGAACCGACCGGGCCCGGCGAACTGAGCGGGCCCGGCGAACTGAGCGGGCCCGGCGAACTGAGCGGGCCCGGCGAACTGAGCGGGCCCGGCGAACTGGGCGGGCGGCCCGACCCGCGCTGGCTCGACTCGTGCGCCGACCCGGCGGCGTTCACCGAACGGATCGCGGTGGCCTTCGGTGACGAGGCCGCCGACGACTGGCAGCGGGTGTGGCGGCGGGCCCGACGGATCTGGGACGCCTCCTGGCGGGACGTACTGCGCCGGGAGGTCGGCTCGCCGCTGGCGATGGCGCGGATGGCGTACCGGCTCGGCGACCTGGCGGCGGTCGCGCCCGGCCGCAGCCTGCGCGGGATGCTGCGTCGCGAGGTCCGCGACCCGCGGCTGCGGACCCTGCTGGAGCGCTACGCCACCTACACCGGCGCGGACCCACGGCGGGCGCCGGCGGCGCTGCTCGCGGTGCCGTACGCCGAGTTGACCTTCGGCGGCTGGTACGTGCGGGGCGGGCTGGGGGCGCTCGCCGACGCGCTGCTGTCCCGCTGCCTGGACCTGGGCGTGGTGGTGCGTACCGGGTCGACGGTCACCGCGATCGACGCGGCCGGCGGCCGGGTGCACGGCGTCCGGGTGGCCGGCGAGACCCGTCCGGTGCCGGCCGACGTGGTGGTGGCCAACGTGGACGCGTCGCGGGTCTACCGGGAGCTGCTGCCGCACGCCCGGCGGCTGACCCGACTGGCCGACCGCAGCCTCGGCGGTTTCGTGCTGCTGCTCGGGGTGCGCGGCCGTACCCCGGAGCTGGCCCACCACACGGTGTTCTTCCCGCGCGACTACGACGCCGAGTTCGACGCGGTGTTCGGCGATCCGGGACGGGGTCGGCCGGCCCGGCCGGCCACCGACCCGACGATCTTCGTGACGGTCGCCGACGATCCGGCGGCCCGGCCGGACGGCCACGAGGCGTGGTTCGTGCTGGTCAACGCGGCCCGCCAGGACCTGTCGCTGGCCGGGGTGGACTGGCACCGGCCGGGTCTGGCCGACGCGTACGCCGATCAGGTGCTGCGGGTGCTGGCCGACCGGGGGGTGGACGTGCGGGACCGGCTGCTGTTCCGCGAGGTACGCACGCCGGCGGACCTGGCCGCGGCGACCGGCACCCCGGGCGGGTCGATCTACGGTACGGCCGGCGGGCTACTGCGGCCGGCGAACCGGGCACCGGCGGCCGGAATGTTCCTGGTCGGCGGGTCGGTGCACCCCGGTGGCGGGCTGCCGATGGTGACCCTGTCAGCGCAGATCGTCGCCGACCGGATCGGCCCGGCCGGCCGCTGAACCAACGCCCAGGACCGTCAGGCCAAGGCGCGGCGGACGGCGGTGAACAGTTGGCTGAGCCCGAACAGGCCGAGCAGCACCCAGACCGAGGTTGCCAGGGTGAGCACCCCGGCGGCGAGGTCCGGTGCGATCAGCGCGGCGGCACCGGCCAGCAGCAGGCCGACCAGGGCGATGCTGACCCGGGTCGGTCGTTCCCCGACCGTCACCGCGCCGATCTCCCGCATGCCGGCCGCCGCCGCCCGGGCCCGCAGGTACTCGTGCAGCCAGGACAGCGTGCCGGCGGCGACGACCAGCGGACCGGGGGCGCCGGCCAGCCAGAAGCCGAGCAGCCAGAACGCCTCACCCGCCCGGTCGGCGAGCGAGTCGTAGACGTAGCCGAGCCGGGTGGTCCGGCCGGTGACCACGGCCAGCGCGCCGTCGACGGTGTCGGCGACCGCGGCCAGCAGCACCAGGCCGGCGGCGGCGAGCAGGCCGGGACCGCCGCGCGGGGCAAGCACCGGCACCCCGAGGCAGAGCAGCACTCCGGCGGCGGTGACCGCGGTCGGGCCGACCTTGGCCCGGCCGAGCAGGTCTGCGACGGCGTGCGCGGCGCGCAGCCAGTAGCGCACCACCGGGGTGGCGGTGCGGGGGTCGAAACCGCCGTGCAGCCGTGCCCAGGTGACGGCGTAGTCCTGCCAGTTGAGCCGGGTCTCCACGACAGCTCAACCGCTGCGGGACGGCTCGGGTGGCGGGCCGGTCACGCCCGGGTGCCGGCGGCGACGTTGAGCCACACCTCGCGGGTGGCCGTCGACCGGTTCATGGTGATGAAGTGCAGACCGGGCACGCCTTCGTCGATCAGCCGCTGGCAGAGCTGGTTGGCCTGGTCGATGCCGAGGCGGCGGACCGCGTCGGCGTCGTCGGCGACCCGGGCGAACTGGGCGGCCAGCGCCGGCGGGAACGGGGCACCGGACAGCTGTTCGGAGCGCTCGATGGTGGCCAGTTTGGTGACCGGCATCACACCGGGCAGGATCGGGGTGTCGCAGCCGGCCGCCGCGACCCGGTCCCGCAGCCGCAGGTAGTCGTCGGCGTCGAAGACCATCTGGGTGATCGCGAAGTCCGCACCGGCCCGGCATTTGCGGACGAAGTACCGGGTGTCGGTGGCGATATCCGGCGAGCGCGGGTGTTTGTACGGGAAGGCGGCCACGCCGACGCTGAAGTCACCCGACTCGCGGACCAGCCGGACCAGGTCCTCGGCGTAGTGCACGCCCTGCGGGTGGGCCACCCACTCCCCGGTCGGGTCACCGGGCGGGTCGCCCCGCACGGCGAGCACGTTGCGCACGCCGGCACCGGCCAGCCGGCCGATGACGTTGCGCAGCTCGGCGACCGAATGGTCGACGGCGGTCAGGTGCGCCATCGGCAGCAGGGTCGTCTCGGTGGCGATCCGTTCGGTGACGTCGACCGTGGTGTCCCGGGTGGTGCCACCGGCGCCGTAGGTGATCGACACGAACGACGGCCGCAGCGGCTCCAGCTCGCGGACCGCCTGCCAGAGCAACTGCTCGCCGGCGGGGGTCTTCGGCGGGAAGAACTCGAACGAGAAGGTCGGCTGGCCGGCGCGGATCAGCTCCCCGATCGACGGCTGCGAGCCGGGGAGTACGGACGGTAGACCGAGAGCCACGCAGCCGACTGTACCGGGTGGCCTGCGGGCGGCGCATCGACCAGCCGATAGCGTCAGGGAGTGGCAGACAGCATCACGGTCGCGCCGACCGACCGGGCCGACCTGCGTCGACGTGTCGACCGGGCGTTGGCCGACTTCCTCCAGGGCCGGCGACGCTGGCTGGGCGACGTCGACGAGGCGCTGCTGCCGGTGGCCGCGGCGATCGAGGACTTCGTGCTCGGCGGCGGCAAACGGCTGCGGCCGGCGTTCGGCTACTGGGGTTACCGGGGAGCCGGCGGCGGCGACTCACCCGAGGTGGTCGCGGCCCTGGCGGCGCTGGAGTTCGTGCAGGCCAGCGCCCTGATCCACGACGATCTGGTGGACGGTTCGGACACCCGGCGCGGCGAGCCGTCGATCCACCGGCGGTTCGCCGCGCACCACCGGCGCAGCGGGTGGCGCGGGCCGGCGGACGGCTTCGGTGCCTCGGCGGCGGTGCTGCTGGGCGATCTGTGCCTGGTCTGGTCCGACGAGCTGCTGCACGGTGCCGGGCTGACCGACGGGATGCTGCGGCGGGCCCGGCCGGTCTTCGACGAGATGCGCACCGAGGTCACCGTCGGGCAGTACCTGGACGTGCTCACCCAGTTCACCGGCGACACCTCGGTGCACCGGGCCACCCAGGTGGCCCGGCTCAAGTCGGCGAAGTACACCGTGGAGCGGCCGCTGCTGCTGGGCGCGGCGTTGGCCGACGCGCCGGCCGCCGTCGCCGCCGGCTACTCCGGGTACGGGTTGCCGCTCGGTGAGGCGTTCCAGCTGCGTGACGACGTACTCGGGGTGTTCGGCGATCCGGCGCTCACCGGCAAGCCGGCCGGCGACGACCTGCGGGAGGGCAAACGTACCTTCCTGGTGGCGTCCGCGTACCGGACGACGTCGCCGGCCGGCCGGGGGTTGCTGGACGACCGGCTCGGTGATCCGGCGCTCGACGCCGACGGGATCGAACGGCTGCGCGAGGTGATCGTCGCCAGTGGCGCGTTGGCCGTCACCGAGGCACGGATCACCGAGCTGACCGAGCGGGCGTTGACCGCGTTGGCGCCGGTGCCGGTCGAGCCCGAGGCCGGGCAGGTGCTCCGGGATCTGGCGGTGGCGGCGACCACCCGTACCGGCTGACCGCCGCCCACGCCAGACCGGCTCAGCTCAGCCGGTAACTGTTGGCGAAGTTGTTCGGGCTGCACGTGTTGAGCCGGTTGGTCACCAGGTCGTAGGTGTACCCGGACGGGACGGTGCAGGTGGAGATGTTGTCCCTGGGCAACCGCAGCCGGTAGCTGTTGGCGAACATGTCGAACCTTTCCCTTGACAATCCTCCCCGCACTAAGGGACGGGGATTCCCTGGGTCGCCCCAGGGGGTTCCTGCTTCGCCGACGACCGCCCCGTCCGAGAGGAGGACTCCCGGTGAGGTCTTACACCGCCTCCACAGGCAATCACGGAGAGCCCCTCCGCGAGAATGTTGCGGGCCGCGTTGACGTCCCGGTCATGGGCCTGCCCGCACCGGCAGGTCCACGACCGGACCGCCAACGGCATCCGGCCAGCCAGTTCGCCGCAGTCCGAGCACAGTCGGGTCGACGGGAACCAGCGGTCCACGACCACCAGATCGCGGCCGTACCAGTCCGTTTTGTACTCCAGCATGCTGCGGAACTGCCGCCAGGCCGCGTCGGAGATGGCGCGGGCCAGACGGTGGTTGGCCATCATGGTGCGGACGGTCAGGTCCTCGATCACGATCGTTTGGGTTTCACGAACGAGCCGAGTGGTCAACTTGTGCAGGTGATCGCGGCGGCGGTCGGCGACCCGGGCATGAACCCGGGCCACCGCCAGCCGAGCCTTGGCCCGGTTCGCCGAACCTTTGGCCTTGCGTGCGAGGTTCCGCTGGGCGCGGGCCAGCCGCCGCCGGTCACGGCGTTCATGTCCCGGGTTGGGGATCTTCTCCCCGGTGGACAGGGTGAACAGGCTGTCGAGGCCGGCGTCGACCCCCACCACGGCAGTGGTGGCCGGGGCCGGCTCGATCCGGTCCTCGCAGAGCAGGGAGACGAACCAGCGGCCCGCCGGGTCCTGCGACACCGTCACCGTCGACGGCGCCGCACCCTCCGGCAACGGTCGGGACCACACGATGTCCAACGGATCGGACATCTTCGCCAGGGTCAGCCGACCGTCGCGCCACCGGAACGCGCTGGCGGTGTACTCCGCCGACCGCCGCGACCGCTTCCTCGACTTGAACGTCGGGTACCGGGCCCGTTTCGCCCAGAAGTTGGCGAACGCGGTCTGCAGTGGCCCCAGCGCCTGCTGCAGAGGGACGCAGGAGACGTCGTTGAGGAACGCCAGTTCGTCGGTCTTCTTCCACCCGGTGAGCATCGCCGACGTGGCGTTGTAGGTGACCCGTTCCCGACGCAGGGTCCACGCCTCGCTGCGGGCGGCCAGCGCCATGTTGTACACCAGCCGGACACAACCGAACGTCCGGGCGAGCTCGGCGGCCTGCCCGGGGGTGGGGTGGAAGCGGTACCTGAACGCCCGCTTCACGGTCCTGGACACAGTCCACAGTCTAGCGATTCGGTCGTGAGCCGTGGGGTCGCGTGTGGGGTGGACGCCGATCCGCCTTGGCGGCGGATCGGCTTTCCCTGTCCTGCTCCGCAGGGGTTCCGTTTCCTCCCCGGCCGCAACGCCGGAGTATCCACGGAAGGCATCCGATGATAGATTTCTCCCCTTCGGGCAGAACAGAACGGGGGTATAGGCAGGTTCGCGCGACCGCAGTACGGACGATAGACGATCAGATGACGTAAATCAATGCGTCACATCGTGACGGACTTTGCCGTAAACAAATCGGTTGAATTGCATAGCAGTTTCCGGTCAGTGCTCGTCTCTGCCGGTGTCCCCGGGCCGGCGCCCCGGACGCCGCCGCAGCCGGGCGAGCAGCCAGTCGCCCTCGCCGGCCGCCGGGGTGCGCTGCACGCCACGCCGCCCCAGCCAGACCCACACCGAGAGGGTGAACAGCACCATCGTGAATCCGAACAGCAGATCCTCGACCGGCGCGTACGCGATCCGCAGCCCGACGATGGCGGCCGGGTCGTAGCGCACGATGGCACGGCCGGTCAGGATCCCGTTGGAGAGCAACTGGAAGCCGACGATGATCGGGTAGGTCGCCCAGAAGACCGCCCGCAGCACCAGTCGGGTGCGCAGCACCACGAGGTCGACCAGCACGGCGGCCACCACCCCGAGCAGCGCGGCGACGGTGTAGCTCACCGGACTCGCCGCCGGCCGGCATCGGCCCCGTCGCCGCCCCGACTGCGGTCGGCCTCGTCGCCCGCCGGCCGGTGGTCGGCCTCGTCGCCGGCCGACCAGCGGTCGTCGGGGCGGCGTGGGCGGCCGGGCGGGGTACGCACCGCGCGGACCGCCTCGAACCCCAGCACCGTGCAGATCGGCACGACCACGAAGAACAGCAGCTCGTCCAGTGGCAGCCGGCCGGGCAGCAGCACACCGGTGGTCTGGGCGGGGTCGAAACTCCAGTGCCCGGCGGCGATCGCGGCCAGGTCCCAGGCTGCGAAGACCACCACCACCGCCAGCAGGGTCAAAGACAGCCGACGCCACCGGCGGAGCACGTTGACCCGCAGCACCGGCTCCAGCCAGATCGCGGCGAACAGGCAGCCGGCCAGCACCGCCAGGTAGCTGAGCTGACCCATGCCGGTTAGAAACCCTCGGCCTGTGCCCGACGTTTCACCTCGCGGGCGCGGTCGCCGCCGAGCGCCGTCGCGGGCGTGCCGGGCAGCGAGTCGTCCGGCCGGTACAGCCAGCCCAGCATCTCCTCGTCGGAGAAGCCGGCGTCGTGCAGCAGGGTCAGGATGCCGGGCAGGTGCTTGCGTACGGTGTGGTTGGCCACCAACTCGGCCGGCACCCGGCGGACCCCGTCGCGGCGGACGGCGAGCAGCTCCCGGTCCCGGATCATCTGGTGGACCTTGCTGATCGTCACGTCGAGGCGTTCGGCGACATCGGGCAGGGTCAGCCAACCGGCCGGCTCGCCGACGGTCACCGGCCCGGTCCCACCGGGGGCCGGCGGCGCTGGGGTCGAGGCGGGATCTGTCACGTCACCACCCTGCCACGCACCAGCCCCGCCGGCACCACTGACCCCGTCCTGGCGCGCCAGGGGCCCGTCCGGTTGCGCCGCGCCGGGTCGCCGTTCGGTGGGCCTGGGCGGGTTGCCAGTTGGTTGCCGTGCGCTGCCGGCAGGTAACGGTTTGGCCCGGTTCGGCGGACCCGGCCTGATCGGAGTTCTGCCCTCCCCCTGCGGCCGCATAGACTGCCTGCCGATGGACACACAGGTCGCCGACTCGCTGCTGGGCTCGTTGATCGACGGGCGGTACCGGATCCGTGCCCGGGTGGCGCGGGGTGGCATGGCGACCGTGTACACGGCGACCGACGAACGGCTCGAGCGCACCGTCGCGCTGAAGATCATCCATCCGACCCAGCTCAACGACGTGCAGGGTCGCGATGCCGGGTTCCTCGACCGGTTCACCGACGAGGCCAAGACCATCGCCCGGCTGACCCACCCCAACGTGGTCGCCGTCTACGACCAGGGCACCCACCTCGGGCTGCCGTACCTGGTGATGGAGTACGTCCGGGGCCGGACGCTGCGCGACGTGCTGGCCGAGCGACGGCGGCTCAACCCGGGCGAGGCGCTGGCGATCCTGGAGCAGATGCTGGCAGCGATCGGTGCCGCCCACCGGGCCGGCCTGGTGCACCGCGACGTCAAACCCGAAAACGTGCTGGTCGCCGAGGCGCCGACCGGCGGCGCCGGGAACCTGATCGACAGCGTCGTGAAGGTCGCCGATTTCGGCCTGGCCCAGGCGGTGCAGGCCAGCGCCGAGGCCGGCGGCGGTCAACTGATGGCCACCGTGGCGTACGTGGCGCCGGAGCTCGTCACCCAGGGCCGGGCCGATCCGCGTACCGACGTCTACTCGGCGGGCATCGTGCTGTTCGAGATGCTCACCGGTCGGGTGCCCTACGACGGTGACCGCCCGGCGGAGGTCGCCTGGCAGCACGTCGACCAGGACGTGCCACCGCCGTCGCAGTCGGTGCCGGGTGTCCCGGCGATGGTCGACGACCTGGTCGTGCGGGCAACCCGCCGGGATCCGGGTGAACGCCCCACCGACGCCGGAGCGCTGCTGTCCGACGTCCAGGTGGTCCGCGACGATCTCGGCAACGCGAGCGCCAATACGGCGGTGCTGCGCCAACTGGCGCAGCCCACGATGGCGGTCTCGCCGGTGCCGGAGGCCGAGCGCCCGTCCTGGGCCCGACTGCCGGAGCCGAAGGACCGACGGGACCGGTCGGCACCGCGCCGACGGGCCGCCTCCAGCACCGTGGTCCGCTCGGCCGCCGCCGGTGGGCCACCGGTGATGGCCAGCGGCGGAGCCGACCCGGCTCCCGGCCGGCGGCGCAGCACCGAGCGGAGCCGGGCGAAGAGCACCGAGCAGCCCGGCGGCGCAGGCCTGGGCGGGCTGCGGGACCGGCTGGTGGAGAACCCGCGGGCCCGGCTGGCGGCGATCGCCGGGGCGCTGGTGTTCCTGCTGCTACTCGGGGTCGGCGGCTGGTGGCTCGGGGCCGGCCGGTACACCGTCGCGCCCAGCATGGTCGGCCTCGACCAGGCGCAGGCACAGGCACTGGCCGCGCAGCGCGGCCTCACGATCAGCGTCGCCGACCCCCGGCACGACGAGAACGTCGCCCGGGATCTGGTGCTGGCCCAGGATCCGCCCAGCAACGGCCGGATCGTCCGCGGCGGCGAGATCACCCTGACCTTCTCCCTCGGTCCCGAGCGCTACGCGGTGCCCGACGTGGTCGGCAAGACGCTCGACCTGGCCCGGGTCGACCTGGAGAAGGCGCAGCTGGTGTTGGAGCAGGCGGCCGACCGGTACGACGACAACCTGCCCGCCGGCGTGGTGGCCGCCGTCGACCCGCCGGTCGGCACCGAGGTGCAGGCCGGCGAGGTGGTGAAGGTGACGGTCAGCAAGGGCCGGGCCCCGATCACCGTGCCCAACGTAGTGGGGCTCGACGTCGACGAGGCCCGGCGGATGCTGGAGGAGCTCAAGCTCGAGCCGCTGGTCGCCTCCGAGGAGTCGGACAAGCCGAAGGACCAGGTCATCGGTCAGGAGCCGGCGGACGGCGCCGGGGTGGAAGAGGGTACGGAGATCAAGCTCAGGGTGAGCGAGGGCCCGCCGGCGGTCGTCGTGCCGAGGATGATCGACCGGCCATGTCAGGAGGCGCTGGCCGAACTGCAGGGCCTGGGCTTCCCGGTCCGGGTCGACTTCAACCCCAACGGCACGGTCCGCTACCAGAGCCCCAACGACGGGTCCGAGGTGCCGCCCGGCACCGAGATCGTGATCGGCTGTCTCTGAGATGTCGGTCGACGGTTCCGCCGGGCACCGGCCGGTCGGCTCGCACACGCCCACCTCGGGCGGGCTGGCCCGAGCCGCGCTGCCGTACGCCGACGCGGCCGCCTCCGAGGTGGTGCAGGTGTACATCGGCAACTCGCGCGGCTGGGCGATGCCCGACGGCGACCCGGCCCAGGACGTGGCGTTCCGCGACGGCTGCGCCGAGCGTGGGCTGCGCGCGTACATCCACGCCTCGCTGCTGGTGAACCTCGGATCGCCGACCGCCGCCACGGTGGAACGCTCTGCCGCGACCCTGGCGCACGCGCTGCGCCGGGGCCGGGCGATCGGCGCCGAGGCGGTCATCTTCCACGCCGGCAGCGCCGTCGACGACGGGTACGCCGACACCGCTATGCGGCAGGTCCGCGAGGCGCTGCTGCCGTTGCTGGACGCCGCCGAGGCCGCCGACGGACCGATGCTGCTGGTCGAGCCGAGCGCCGGCGGCGGCCGGTCGCTGGCGTCCCGGGTGGAGCATCTGCGGCCGTACCTCGCCGCGGTGGACTGGCATCCCCGGATGGGCGTCTGCTTCGACACCTGCCACGCGTGGGCCGCCGGGCACGACGTGGCCGGCCCGGGTGGCATGACCGCGACGATCGACGCGCTGGTCGACGCCGTCGGGGCGGACCGGCTGCGGCTGGTGCACGCCAACGACTCCCGCGACGGTTGCGGGTCCACCCGGGACCGGCACGAGACGATCGGCGCGGGCATGATCGGCGAGGCGGCGTTCGCCGAGCTGATGCGGCATCCGGCCACTGCCGGCGTGCCGGTGCTGGTCGAGACGCCGAGCGAGAAGCACGTCGGGCACGCCGCCGACGTCGCGACGCTGCGTCGCCTGGTCGAGGCGGCGACTGTGCGCTAGCGGCGCAGAATGGCGCCGAGCACCTCGCCCGCCCGGTCCACCGCCGTGTCGTCGACGTCCAGGTGTGTGACCAGCCGGGCGGCGGTCGGCCCGAGCACCGACACCAGCACCCCGTCGGCCCGGGCCGCCTCGGCCAGTGCCGGGGCGTCCAGCGTGGTCTTGGTCAGATCGAGACCGACGATGTTGCTGCGCACCTGGTCCGGGCACGCCACACCGTACGGCTCCAACGCCTGCGCCAGTCGGGCCGCCCGCACATGGTCGTCGGCGAGCCGGTCCACGTGGTGCGCCAGGGCGTACCGCCCGGCGGCGGCGAGCACCCCGGCCTGACGCATCCCGCCGCCCATCCGCTTACGCAGGACGCGGGCGGCCGCGACCCGCTCGGCGCTGCCGACCAGCACCGAGCCGACCGGTGCGCCGAGCCCTTTGGACAGGCACACCGAGACGGTGTCGAACAACGCGCCGTAGTCGGCCAGCGGCACGCCGTCGGCGACGTGGGCGTGCCAGATCCGGGCACCGTCGCAGTGCAGCGCCACCCCGGCCGCGGCGGTCACCTCGCGGAGGCGGCGCAGCACCGGCGTACCGATGATCTGCCCGCCGGAGCGGTTGTGGGTCTGCTCGACGGCGACCGCCCGGGTCGGCACCGCGCCGAAGCCGGCCGGCCGGATCATCGCCGCGACCAGGTCCGGGTCCGGGTCACCGCCGGCGGCCGGCCAGGTCCGCGAGGAGATCCCGCCGTACGCCGCCGCAGCACCGACCTCGTAGGTGACCACGTGTGCGTCGGCGTCGCAGAGCAACTCGCCGCCGGGCGGCACCAGGGTCTGCAGGGCGACCTGGTTGGCCATCGTACCGGTCGGGGCGAACAGTCCGGCCTCGTGCCCGAACATCGCCGCGACCTCGGACTCCAGCGCGTTGACCGTCGGATCCTCGCCGTACACGTCGTCGCCGACCTCGGCGGCGGCCATCGCCGCCCGCATCCCCGGCGTCGGCCGGGTGACGGTGTCCGACCGCAGGTCGACCACCGGCCCGGCGGCGCTGCCGAGCGGGGTCGGCTCAGCCACGGAGCATCTCCGCGACCAGGAAGGCCAGCTCCAGGGACTGCTGGGTGTTGAGCCGCGGATCGCAGGCGGTCTCGTAGCGGTCCGGCAGGTGGATGTCCTCGATCGCCTGAGCGCCGCCGAGGCACTCGGTGACGTCCTCACCGGTCAACTCGACGTGCAGACCACCGGGGTGGGTCAGCAGGCCCCGGTGCACCTCGAAGTAGCCGAGCACCTCGTCGACGATCCGGTCGAAGTGTCGGGTCTTGTAGCCGTTGGACGACTCGTGGGTGTTGCCGTGCATCGGGTCGCACTGCCACACCACCCGGGCACCGGCGGCGGTGACCTTCTCCACGATCGGCGGCAGCGCGTCGCGGACCTTGTGGTTGCCCATCCGGCTGATCAGCGTGAGCCGGCCGGGGATGTTGTCCGGGTTGAGCTTCTCGCACAGTTCGAGGGCCTGCTCGGGGCTGGTGCCGGGGCCGAGCTTGACGCCGATCGGGTTGGCGATGCGGGAGATGAAGTCGATGTGCGCGCCGTCGATCTGCCGGGTCCGCTCGCCGACCCACAGGAAGTGCCCGGACAGTCCGTAGGGGCGCTCGCCGGAGATCCGGGTCAGCGCCCGGTCGTACTCCAGCGCGAGCGCCTCGTGCGAGCAGTAGAGGGTGACAGTCCGCAACGCCTCGTCGTCGGTCATCCCGCAGGCCTGGATGAACGCCAACGCCCGGTCGATCTCCCGGGCGATCGCCTCGTAGCGTTCGCCGGCCGGGGACCGCTTGACGAACCCCTTGTTCCAGTCGTGCACCGCGTGCAGGTCGGCCAGCCCACCGGCGAGGTAGGCGCGGAGCATGTTCATCGCGGCGGCGGAGTTGGCGTACGCCCGGATCATCCGCTGCGGATCGGCGATCCGGGCCTGGGCCGTGGTGTCCAGCGAGTTGATCATGTCGCCGCGGTACGCGGGCAGCCCGAGCGCGTCGGTCGGCGCGGATCGGGGCTTGGTGTACTGACCGGCGACCCGGGCCACCTTGACCACCGGCAGCGACGCGCCGTACGTCAGCACCACCGCCATCTGCAGGATGGTACGGGCGTTGGCCAGCAGGTGGCTCTCGGTGTTGTCGGTGAAGGTCTCGGCGCAGTCGCCGCCCTGCAGCAGGAAGGCCTTGCCGTCACAGACCAGCGCCAGCCGCTCCCGCAACTGGTCGACCTCGTACGGGGCGACCACCGACGGGACGTTGCCCAGCACCTGGCACACCTCGTCGACGACGGCCGGATCCGGCCAGGGCGGTGTCTGTGCCCGGGGCAGGCCACGCCACCGGTCCAGTCCGAACGCCTCGTCCTCGACCGAGTTGGCGGCGGGACGGCTGGTCTGCAGGCTCGGGTGCCCGACCGACGGGTAGCTCAACTGATGCCATTCTTGGCCCATGGCCAAAGCCTAGACCGGCGGCGCGGCGACGGACCCGCCGGCCGGGCCGGCACCGGGCTCACCCCGCCGGGGCGGTGCCGGGCTCGCCCGCCGGGGCGGGAGGTGGTCCGCTAGCCGGGGCGGTGCCGGCACCGCTGGGCTGGTCCGTCGGCGCCGTTGTCTCGTCGTGGATGCACCAGTCGCCGTCACCGGCGCCGACCGGCGTCACGGTGAACACGAGACGGACCTGGATCGTCTCAGGCCCGGCCCGGAGCGTGGTGGATCCGACGGCAGCGGTGACGGTGGCGGTGACCTCGTGGCCGACCGGGACCGGCCGGGAAGCCACGATCTCCCCCTGCTCCACCATCACCGACTCGGCGAAGTCGCCGTTGGGGCCGGTGGCGCTCGCGTCGAAGATCTCCTGAGTCGCGGCGCAGAGTTGGGCGCGCCCTTTGTCGAGGTCCTTGGCGACCATCGCGTCGAGGTAGTCCTGCACGAGCCGCCGGGACTCTTCGGCACCAATAGGCACGTCCGTCCCGGTCGGTTCCGGCTGTGGTTGCGGGCTGACGGTGCAGCCGGTGGCCGTCGATATCAGCAGGGCCAGGGTGCCGACGGCCATGCCGCAGGCTGGTAGCGACCTGGTCCGCATCCGCAGCGCGCTGGTCCGCATTCGATCCCTCCCGTGCCGCTGGCCGATGTCGCGGCAGGCCGCCGTCACCAGCCGCCGAGTCTACGACCGGACCGGCGGAAACTGATCCGTCATGGGATTGACATGCCGTCAACACAGTCGTAGCTTCCTTGTCGAATCGCTTCGTCGAAGCGTTTCGACAACCAAGTCGCCCCCTTCACCGATCAGCCGCGTTCGAGCCCCCGCCGCCAGCGGGCGGCCTCACCGCGGTCCGTGACCTTCACCCGACCCCTGTCCCCGTGGCGGCGCCCGCACCGCGCCGCCCCTGCGGCACACCCGCGAGGAGGCTGGAAATGTTCCGTCGACAGATAACAAGCACCCGCACCCTGATAGCCGCCGCACTCACCGCTACCGCCCTGACCCTGTCGGCCTGCGGCGCCGATGCCGACGACAGCGGCGACGGCAGCACCCTGCGCCTGTGGCACTACGAAGGCGTCAACAGCGCCATGGGCATCGCCTGGGCCGAAGCCATCAAGCAGTTCGAGGCCAGCCATCCCGGCGTCACCGTGGTCTACGAGGAGAAGGGCTTTGAGCAGATCCGGCAGAACGCCGGCATGATCCTCAACTCCGACGAGGGCCCGGACATCCTGGAGTACAACAAGGGCAACGCGAGCGCCGGTCTGCTGTCCAAGCAAGGCCTGCTCACCGACCTCAGCGACGTGGTGGCCGAACGCGGCTGGGACGAGATGATCTCGCCGAGCGTCGCCACCACCTGCAGGTACGACGGCAACGGGGTGATGGGTGGCGACACCTGGTACGGCATCCCCAACTACGGCGAATTCGTGATGGTCTACTACAACAAGGACATGTTCGCCGAGTACGACCTGTCGGTGCCGACCACCTTCGCCGAGTTCGAAGGCGTCCTGGACACCTTCGTCGACAACGGCGTCACTCCGATCTCGGTCGGCGGCGCCGAGTACCCGGCCCAGCAGATCCTCTACGAGTTGGCGTTGACCCGGGCCGACCGGTCCTTTGTCGACGACTTTCAGCTGTACGCCAACCCGGTCGACTTCCACGGTCCGGAGTTCAGCTACGCGGCCACCACGTTCGCCGAGTGGGTCGACAAGGGCTACATCGGCGCCGACTCCGCCGGCATCAAGGCCGAGGACATGGGCGTCGCCTTCACCCAGGGCAGCTTCCCGATCATGATCTCCGGCAGCTGGTGGTACGGCCGGATGAGCGACGAGATCACCGACTTCGAGTGGGGCACCTTCCTCTTCCCCGGCAGCGACCTGCACCCCGGCTCCGGCGGAAACATCTGGGTGGTGCCGAGCAACGCCAAGAACAAGGACCTCGCCTACGACTTCATCGACATCACCATGCAGCCGGACATCCAGAACCTGCTCGGCGAGTCCGGCGGGGTGCCGCTGGCCGCGGACCCGGCCGCGATCACCAACCCGAAGGCCAAGGAGCTGATCGAGAACTTCAACACGCTCAACGACTCCGACGGGCTGGCCTTCTACCCGGACTGGCCGGCACCGGGCTACTACGACGTCCTGGTCGCCGGGGTCCAGCAGCTGATCAACGGCAGCAAGTCGCCGGACGAGGTGCTCGACGAGATCGCCAAGCCGTACAACGACAACCTGGCCAGCATCGGCGAGTGAGCGACGACCGTGCGGGGGGGGGGGGGGGGGGAGGGGGAGGGTGGGGGGGGGGGTTGTTTCGCTCGGGGGTGGTTCCTTTCGTGTGTTGTGGTTGTGTGGTCTGCCGCACCACCCCCGGACGGGGGCACCACCCCGGACGGACCGCGCCCCTTGACGGGGCGCAGCCGGATCAGCGGGCCACGAGAGTACGGGCCGGAGACATCGGTGACTGCCCGGAGACCTCGTACTGCGACAGCTCCGACGGCAGATCGGCGCGGCGGGTCACCTTCAGCTTCCGGTAGACCCGGGTGAGATGCTGCTCGACGGTGCTGACGGTGATGTACAACGTGCGACCGATCTCCCGGTTGGTGTGCCCCAGGGCGGCCAGCGCGGCCACGTTGCGTTCCGCCTCGCTCAACGCGGCGACGCCGGTCGGGCCGACGTTGTCCGCCGCCGGCGGCTCGACCGCCGCCCCCACCTCGACCGGTCCACCCGCCGCCTGACAGACCTTGAGTTCCTGTTCGGCGCGGCGCAGCACCAACCGGGCCTGCCCGAGGTCGCCGGCTTCCCGGTGCGCCTGGCTCAGGTCGGCCAGCGCGTACGCCAACTCGAGCCGGTCGCCGCAGCGTTCCAGCAGCTCGATGGCCTGATGCAACAGTTCGGTCCGGTCCCGCGCCGCGCCCACGGCGGCGAGGACCCGCAGTGCCGCGCCACGCGCCCGGTCCCCCGCCCGCTCCATCCGGTCGGAGACCAGGTGCCGGCCCTTGCCCCGCAGGCCGACCCGCAGATACGCCTGGGCGAGCGGGCAACGCCACGGGATCATCGCCGGTACGTCGACAGCCAGCCGCTTGAGCAGCTCACCACAGCGTTCCAGTTCGTCCACCGCGGCCAGTGGCCGACCGGCGGCCAGACTGTGACTGCCGCTGGCGTACAGGTAGTGGGCACCAGCGACGGTATCGAACATCGCCTCGGGGACGGCGGCGTCCAGCAACGCGGCCGCCTCGTCGAGGCGTCCCATGGCGGTGCGGGCCAGGACCATCGTCGCCAGCGGCAGCCCGACGAGCACCCCCCAGTCACGCGCCGGCAGGATCGCCAGCGCCTCCGCCGCCGCCACGTCCGCACCGGCCAGATCACCACGCCGCCAGGCGAGGTCGGCCCGGACCCAGCTCAGCAACGCGCGCCCGGCCCCGGTGCGGCGCCGCTCGGTGCTGTCGAGCAGGGTCTGCGCCCAGTGGCGGGCGTGCTCGGGGCGTCCGGCGTACTCCAGCACCAGCAACGCCAGGGCGGCGACTTCCGGTGGCGCCTCACCCGCGCAGCTCTGCAACGCGTGCTCGGCGCTGCCCACCGGTGGTGTCGCGGATCGGGCCAGCGTGAGCTGCGCCGCCCCGGCCAGCGGCCCGCCGGGTGTCGGGGCCGGGGTCACGAGCCAGCCCTGGACCGGCTCGGCCAGCCGTTGCCAGATCGGCCCGTACACCCATTCCAAGGTCAGGCGCAGCTCGGTGAGACTGGTGGCGTCCGCCGGACCGTGGCGTCCGCCGACGGCGTCGACGGCGTCGAGGGCTGCCGTCAGCTCTCCCTGCCAGAGCAGGTGGCGGATCACCGGTGCGGCGTCCCGCCAGGGCAGGGTCCCTGCGCTCAGCGCGGTACGTAGCTGGGGCAGGTGGGGGGCGAGTGCGGACGGATTCGCCCGCCAGGCCAGCCGGGCCAGGACGGCCCGCAACGCCAGCCGCTCGTCGTCGTCGCAGTTGCGCAACGCCAGGTCGAGGCAGCCGACCGCGAACCGGTCGTCCTCGGCGATCACCTGTTCCGCTGCGTGTCGCAGCAGGCGTACCGCCCATGGCCCCGGGACCGCGTTGGCGGCCACCAGGTGCCGGGCGACCTCGACCGTCTCCGCCGACCGCCCGTACAGCAGTTCGGCCGCCCGCAGGTGCCACCCGGCGAGCTTCTCCGGGGCGATGCCCGCCAGCAGGATGTCGCGGATCACCGGATGGCGGATGCAGTCGCTGACCACCAGCCCGGCGGCCCGCAGCACGTCGAAGGCGGGTCCGAGAGGCCGGTCGGCCAGTCGGAGCAGCTGTGCGGTGAGCTCCTGGGTGGCGCACTCACCGAACAACGCGATACCCCGCGCCACCACCAGGATCTCCTCGTCCCAGCGGGTCACGCAGTCCCAGACGTCCTGGTGGAACACCGGCCCGGCGACCGGCGCGACGCACGCCGCACCCGCCAGGTTCGCCGCGCCTGAGGCGTCTGCGACGCCGGCCGGGTCTGCGGCTCTGGCGGCGTTCGCGGCCCGGAGCTGGTCCTCGATCAGCGCATGGGTCAGGAGCGGGTTCCCGCCGGTGATGGCGTGCATCCGGGCGGCGAGCCCGGCGGGTGTCCCGGAACCGCCCAGCCGGCGAGCCACCAGGTCGGCGGTGCCGGCGCAGGTCAGCGGGGCAACCGTGATCCGGGCGTGCGGCTGCCGGGCCACCTCGGCGTGCAGTTGGGTACGCGGCAGGCTGGGCCACTCCCATTCGGTCATCGCCAGCAGTACGCGGGCCGGCCGGATCCGCCGCCGGAGGCTGACCAGTACCTGCAGGGACGGTCGGTCGGCGAACTGAATGTCGTCGATGGCGATCACCACCGGCCGGTCGGCCGCGAGCTCCAGCAGCAGTGCGCACAAGCCGTGCACCGCCCGCGCGTCCAGTCCGCCGCCGTGCGGCGTACCGCCAGGTCCGGGCAGCGCCGCCGGAAGCGTCAGTTCCGTCATCCGACCGGCAATCTCGGGTGCCAGCGGCGCGCTGCGGATCAGCTGCCAGACGACCCCCAACGGCAGTTCACGCTCGGCCCTGGCGCCTGTCGCGCTCAGCACCAGCGCCCCGGTTGCCGCGGCGCGCTCGGCGAACGCGTGCAGCAGTTCGGTCTTACCGGTGGCCGGACCGCCCCGGACCAGGGCGACCCTGCCGCGTCCCGCAGCGCTCTCGGCCAGCAGATCGGTCAGTGACGACAGTTCTCCGTTTCGTTCTACCAGCATGGCTTTCCCCGATCCTTCTTGGTCGCGCGGATTCCCCCATCCGCGCGGTCGATATGGTCGTCGCACCGGTCACGGCCACTCGTCACGCTGCACCCCGAATCCACGGGACAGCGCCGCGCGATGCAACGTGCAGGCGAGCCGTACGTCGAGCGCCCACGCCCCGAGCAGGTCGACCAGCAGGATGTCGTCGGCGCCGGTGCGACCGGCGTGCTCACCGGTCAGCAGCTGTCCCAACTCGGCTTCGATCGGCCGGACGTCACGGCTCGACCTGCCCGGTCGACCCGTTCGACGTCGGCGCGGCCGCAGGCCGCCGGACCGGCGAGCTCCAGCGGCTGCCGGCGACGGTTGCCCGCCGTGCGGCGTCGGCCACGTGTCCTCAGGCGACGACTCGACACACCAGGGCGACGGCTCGTAGGCGACGTCGCCATCGGCGGTGCGCTCGTAGGCGACGTCGCCATCGGCGGTGCGCTCGTAGGCGACGTCGCGGCCGGAACCTCCCGGCCGGCTCAACGACGCGTCGTCTACATAGATTTGCCGTGCCTGGTCGACCACCCCGCCGGCGAAGCCCACCCTGGCGGTGTTGATCAGCAACGCACCACTCGCCGGGACACCGATGTCCAGTCGGTCCGGTCGTGGCACCAGACCGACCACCAGGGTGGCGCCGAAGACCGCGTCGGCCGCCGCCTCGGTCACCGTCCAGCCGACGCCGGCTCGGTCGAGCTCAGCCAGCAGCTGCGGTTGGACGCGCTCCTGCGAGGACGCTCCGGCACCGTGAAAGATCGCCACGTGGCTGAGCCCACCGGCCCGGCCGAGGATCAGTGGGAGCAGCAGGCTGGTCGCGGATCCCGGACCGAGCACGGCGGCGGTCACCGCGCCCGGGGTCACCAACGCCCGGACGGCGATGGTGGCGAGCGCCGCCATCCGGGAGGCGGCAAGCGCCCGGGCCGGCAGCACGCAGCGCCGGCCGACCCGTTGGTCCTCCAGCAGGACGAGATCATCCGGCCCCGGCAGCTGGATGATGCGTCCGTCCGGCATGTCGTCCCCCACCTTCCCGGTCACCCCGTCGCGTAGCTCCTCGGCGAGCAGGTCGACCGCGTCAACCGCGTACAGCGCGCTGACCAGCTCGTCGGTGTTGAGCTGAAGGACGCGGCCGCTCATTCGACAGTGGCTCCCTCCAGCCGGTGACCAGGAGGCCGCTCAACGTGACGCGGCGGCCTGGGCGGCAGGCTAGCCACGGCGGCTTTCCGAACGCTCTCGATGTGCTCTCAGTGGACCGAGAGTCCATCGAGAGCGGGACGCGACATGCTGCGGTCGGTCCACCAACGGATGCGTCGAGAAACAACACGGAGGCGACAGGACATGCGATTCCACCGGGAGTTGAGCCCGACGTCAACCCGCGCACGTTCGCCGAGGACCCCGTACACACCGCAGCTGCTCGGGTTGCTCGCGGCCGCTGCCATGCTCGTGGGGGCCGTGACGACAGCGGCCGCCGGGCCGCAGACGCAGGCCGGTTCCGTCCCGGCCGAAGCGACCAGCGATCCCAGCGACATGCACTGGTGACGAGGACAGGTGGCGAGCCGGCCAGACCCGCTGCTGGACCACTTCGATGGGGATCCGACCATCGGCTCCATTTGTCACACCTGGCCCTCGGCGTGCCCGAGGTGATCGTTTCCAGAGAGGATCCTGATGAGAGAACTGGCCAGACGTACCTTGGCGGTGACAGCGGGCCTCGCCGTCGTGCTGTCACCAGGCGCGGCGACCGCCGCCCAGGCCGGCAGTTCCCAGCCCACCCTGCAGGTCGTCGCCAGCGGGTTGAACAACCCTCGGCACCTGGTCGTCGACCGGGGCACGATCTGGGTCGCGGAGGCCGGCGTCGGCGGTGACCTGCAGTGCATCATCACCCCTGAGGGTGAGCAGTGCCTGGGGCACAGTGGAGCCATCACCACCGTCCGGAACGGAGTCGTGACCCGGGTCATCGAGGGCCTGCCGTCGCTCGGCGCACCCACCGACGGCTCGTACGCCACCGGGCCGGCCGACCTGTCGCTGCGCAACGGCCGGCTGACGGTACTCATGTCCACCTCGGGGATCGACCCGGTCACCGGAGAGAACCCGTTCGGCGCCAACGGTCCCGAGATGGGCCGGCTGCTGCACTTCATCTGCCCGGGCGCCGGGCACGTGCGGCTCGGCGCCGACTTCGGCGTCCACGAGGCGCGGCACAACCCCGACGGCGGTGCCGGGGCACCCGCGGGCGCCGAGATCGAGTCCAACCCGTACGGGATGGTTCCGTTCCGGGGCGGTTTCGCGGTAACCGACGCCGGCGGCAACGATCTGCTCTGGGCCACCCGGGGCGGCCGGATCAAGACGCTGGCGGTGTTCCCGACCAAGGACGTCGGCGGCGGCTGGCAGCTACAGAGCGCGCCCACCGCTGTCGAGGTCGGCCCGGATGGGGCGCTGTACGTGGCCGAGCTGAGCGTCGTCGCGGGAACCGCCCGGGTCTACCGGGTGGTGCCCGGCCAGGAGCCGACCGTCTTCGCTGACGGGTTCACCCTGCTCACCGACCTCGCCTTCGACCGTCAGGGGCGGCTGCTGACGCTCTCGATGGCCAAGGACGGCGCGATCTTCCCGCCGAGTCACGGCGAGATCGTCCGCGTCGAGCACGACGGAAGCAAGACCCACTTCTCGCCGGAAGGGCTGATCGCGCCGACCGGCATCGCGGTCTCCGGTGACGACGTCTACGCCACGAGCCAGGGCGTGTCTCCCGGCATCGGCGAGATCGTAAAGCTGCGCCTGCCGTGACCGACCGGTGCGGTTTGTTCCGCAGCGGGACGACCCCACCACCCCCCACGCACAACCCCCTCCGATGTTGTTAGGTTCCCAACCCACCCGCTCTACCAGCTTTTTTCCCCCACCCTCCCAT
>NZ_JBSWXD010000064.1:0-34099 GCF_056160425.1 Micromonospora sp. ABR4_055 | reverse complement strand
GTCCGGCCCTGGGCCCCGTCCCGGGCCGGACCGCGCCGACGTCAGTGCCGGATCGGCATCAGCAGCGAACAGCTCCGGTCGTCGTCGGGCAGTCGCACGGCCAGCGGCCGGATCGGCCCGTCCAGCTCCAGCACCAGCTGACCGCCGCCGGCGGCCACCACCGCCTGCAGCAGGAACTCCCGGTTCACCGCGACGTACCGATCCGGTGCGGCCTGCCAGGCCGCCTCGTCGACGCATTCGACGGTACCGTCGTCGGTCGCCGCCAGCACCGCGACCGGGTGGGCGACGCCGAGGTGTTCGCGTACCACCGCCGGGGCCCGGTCGGGTGCCAGCGCCCGTCGCAACTCGGTGGCGTCCACGGTGACCTGCCGTCGGCCCTCGGCGCCCCGGACCGGCAGCAACGGCCGGTAGTCGGGAAAGTCGTGGTCCAGCGGGTCGGTGGTGATCCGCCAGCCCGGCGCGCAGGCGTCGACGCCGTCCGGACCGAAGGCCAGTTCCGCTACCGGGTTACGGTCGACCTGGCTGCGTACGCCGGTCACGAAGCCGCCGGGCACCAGGACCGTCACCGCCGGGCCGTCGACCGCCGTCGGGACGAGTTCGGCGACCGCCATGCGGTAACGGTCGGTCGCGGCCAACCGTACGGCGTCGGTGGAGACCTCGACGTGCACCCCGGCCAGGGCGGGAATCTCGGGGTCGGTGCCGACGGCGAACCGTACGGCGTCCAGCGCGCCGGCCAGGTCGGCGGCGTCGACGGTGACCCGGGTCGTGGTTGTGGTCATGGTGGTTCGGTTCTCCTCGGCATCGAGCAGGGCATGGATGCGGGAGAGCTCCCGACGGGCATCGGCCAGGCCGTCCTGCAGCCGGCGCAGGTGCACGTCGAGCAGCCGCCGGGCCACCGTGACGTCGGGCAACGCCCGGACCGCCTCGGTGATCTCGGCCAGCGGCAGGCCGACCCGGCGCAGCCCGGCCAGCAGCCGGGCGGCGCGCAGCTGACTCACGGCGTACCACCGGTAGCCGGTGTGCGGATCCACCGCGGCCGGCACCAGCACGCCGGCGGCGTCGTAGAACCGCAGCGCGCTGACGGTCAGCCCGCTGGCGCGGGCCGTCTCGCCGATGCTGTGCATGTCGCTCTCCACGTCCATGGACTCTGCGGCCTCGACCAGGTCGAGGGTCAAGGCCAGCCGGGGTCAAGGCCAGCCGGGGTCAAGGCCGGCCCGGGGTCAAGGCCGGCCGGGTACCGGAGCCGACGGGCCGGGCCAGCGGCGGGATGCCGGCCCGTGGCAGCATTGCAGTTCCGACCAGATCGATGTGCGCGTCCGACGAGACCGACATGCCCCGCCGGGAGGCAGGATGACCCCGCAGGCACCTCCGCCGCCCGCGATCGCCGGGCTGCCGCCGCTCGCCTGGCAGCACACGCCGGTGGCAGCGGATCATCACGCCGGTCGGCAGGCCCTGTCGCTCACCGCAGGCGCCGGCACCGACTGGTTCGTCGACCCGGTCGGCGAGTACCGCACCCACAACGCACCGGCGCTGCTGTTCGACTGCCCGGACGGCGAGTTCGCGCTCTCCGCCCGGGTCACGGTCGACTTCACGGCCGCGTTCGACGCCGGCGTGCTGTGTCTGCGTATCGACGAGGAACACTGGGCGAAGCTGTGCTTCGAATACTCACCGCAGGGTCGGCCGATGGTGGTGACCGTGGTGACCAACGGCACCTCCGACGACGCCAACGCGGTCACCGTCGAAGCGTCCAGCGTCCACCTCCGGGTGCTGCGCAAGGGGTCGGCGTACGCGTTCCACTACTCACTCGACGGCATGTCGTGGCAGTTCGCCCGACTGTTCCGGCTGACCGGTGCCGCCGATGCGCCGACCCGGGCCGGCTTCCTCGCCCAGTCGCCCACCGGTGACCGCTGCACCGCCACGTTCGAGCAGATCAGTCTGGACGACGTGGTTCCGGACGATCTGCGCAGTGGGCGGTGACCCGGACGGTGGTCCCGGACCGGCCGCCCGAGTCACGCATCGACGAGCTGGTCGGCGAGTCGGCCGACCACAGCCGGCGGGGTGACTGGTCGGCGGCGGTCCGCTGCCAGCGGCAGGCCGTCGACCTGGCCGGTGAGCTGCTCGACGACGCGCCGGACGACGCGCGACGGCGGACCGGGCTGGGTGGCCTGTGCTACCGGCTCGGCTCGCTGTACCTCGCCGACCGGGATCCGGCGGCGGCGGTGGCGGCGCTGGACGACGCGGTACGCGCGTACGCCGGGCTGGTCGGTGCCGTGCCCGACGCGGAGCTGACGCTGGCCGACGTGCTGGCCCGCCGTGGTCTCGCCCAGTCGGTACGGGGTGGGCCGCCTCGGCGGAGGTCGACGCCGACGCGGCGGTCCTGGCCTATCTGTCGGTGACCGGCGGCGATCCGGCCCACCCGCGACGCCGGGACCTGGCCCGGGTGCTGGCGTCCAACGCCGCGACGCTGGCACCGGACGGTGACCCGCACCTCGCGATCGCCTCGGCCAACGCCGCGCTGGGCTACTACGGCCATCCCGACGCAGACGGAAACGACGCGGACAGCAATGACGCGGACGGCACCGTCGACAGTGGGTACGTACACAGTGCAGCGGTGGTGTCGGCACTGCTGAACTTCGTCGACGGCCGGGTGGTCGAGGGCTTCGTACCGGCGGCGGTGATCGCCGCCGGTCTCCCGCCGGGCCAGGCCCGGCAGGCGCTGGAGGCCGAGTTGCGGGTGGTCGACGGGCTGCTCTCGATGGCCGGTGGCCCGGTGCCGTTCCCACCGGAGATGGGTCGCAGCCTGGCGCGGCTGGTGCTGCCGACCGTGCGGGACCGGGGCCTGCTGTGGGTGCCGGCCGACGACTGGCTGGACCGGGCGGCCCAGCCGACGCTGACAGCGGTGGCGCAGCGGCACACCGCCGGGGCCGGGCAGGCGACACCGCTGGAGACGGCGACGCCGCGCAGCGATCCGACGTTGCTCTGGACCACATCGATGCGCTGGCTGTCCGGGCTGTCGTTGGAGGCGGCGGTGCAGCTGGCGACGGTCGCCGTCGACGTGCTGCCCACGGCGTCGGCGTACGCCGACGGACGGCGGCTGGCGCTGGCCGCGCACGCGTTGCTCGCCAGCGCGTACCGGGCCGCCCCCGGCCGGCCCCCGCCGGAACCGGCGGCGTACCTGCCGGTCTGGCAGCGGCTGCTGGAGGTGGCCACCGGCAGCTGCCGGGCGGCCGGTGACGACCCGCTTGCCGACGACTTCGACGCATGGCGCGCCCGGTTGGGGTGACCGGGCGCGCACCTGTGCGACGGTTACCGGCAGGACTCGCACCTGCGCGACGGTTACGGTGCCGGATTCGCACCTGCACGGCGGTTACGGTGCAGGACGTACCCGCAGGCCGTGCCGAGGACCAGCTCGGCGACGGCAGCGGCGACCAGACCGGTGGCCGGCATCCCGTCCAGAGCGATGCTGAGCAGCCGGGACAGTCCGTACGCCAGATAGACGGTCGCCCCGATCAGCGCCGCGGCGAAGGTCAGCCGGCGGACGAACGCCCCGAGGGTGACCAGGATCCCGGTGGCCAGCAGTGCCCCGCCGGCTGCCCGGGTCTCGCTGAGCAGGCTGCTGTTGCCGGCGAAGTCGATGCCGTTGCCGGCGTGGAAGGCGTCCGGTGCGGTCAGGACCGCGCCCCCGATACCGACCACGATCAGGCCGGCGACGACGAGGATCACCTGCTGGCTGCGGGTACGGGTGCGGCTGCGGGGCGCGTCGGTTGCCGGGCCGGCGACGGCGGTCACTGCCGCCACACCCCGGCGGCGGCCGCCTGCCGGCAGAAGTCGGCGAAGTTTCGCGGGGCCCGGCCCAGCGCCCGCTCGACGCCGTCACCGAGCGACGCGTTGCGCCCGTCGAACACCTCCACGCACAGGTCGGTGAGCAGCCGCGCGTAGTCCGGCCCCAGCTGCGAGACCAGGGCGAGATGGAACTGCTCGGCGGTGACCGGCTGGTAGCCGACGGCCCGGCCGCTGGCCGCGGCGATCTCCGCCGTCGCCTGCGCGAAGGTGAGCAGGCGCGGCCCGGTGACGTCGTACATCCGGCCGTCGTGCCGGCGGTCGGTGAGCACCGCCACCGCGACGTCGGCGACGTCGTCGACGTCCACGAACGGCTCGGCCACCTCGCCGGCGGGCAGGGCCACCGTCCCGGCCAGGACCGGGCCGAGCAGGTGTCCTTCGGTGAAGTTCTGGTTGAACCAGCTGGCCCGCACGATGCCGTAGGTCAGCCCGGAACTGGCGACGATCGCCTCACAGCGGCCGGCGTTGGTCTCGCCCCGACCGGAGAGCAGGACCAGTTTGCGGACACCGGCGTCGCGGGCGGCGGCGGTGAACTTTTCGACCACGGTGGGCGCTTCGGGTGCGGCTAGGTCCGGCGAGTACGACAGGTAAACGGCGTCCACCCCGCGCAGCGCGGCGGGCCAGCTGGCCGGCTCCGCCCAGTGGAACGGTTGCTCGCCCTGGCGGCTGGCCCGGATCACGGGGTGGCCGAGTGTGGTGAGCTGGTCGGCGATGCGCCGGCCGGTCTTGCCGGTCGCCCCGGTGACGAGCACTGACGGTCGTGACATGGCGTGGGATCTCCCGTTCGGTCTGGGTGTCGCGGACAGGCTTTTACCGTCCGCTGCTGGCCACCCGCCTGGGTCGGCGAATCGTCCGACCCGGGCGGGTGCTGCCTTACCGATCAGCCTGCCGGGGCGTCGGCGGCGGAACAATGATCGTGATGCCTGATTTCTTTGCGCAGCGTCCAGGCTTGTGGACGGTTGGCAAACTCTCCGGGAAGCTGGGCAGGGTGTGGACGACACCCGGTTGCGCGATCCCGGCGATCAGCGACCCGCTCGGCGAGACCCTGCACATGTTCCGGCTGACCGGCACCCTCTACTGCCGGGCCGAGCTGACCGCCCCGTGGGGCATCGACGTGCCCGCCCTGCCGGGCTGCATGACGTTGCAGGTCGTCACCGCCGGCCGGTGCTGGCTGGAGGTGGGCGACGCCCAGCCGTACCTGATCGGGCCGGGCAGTCTGACGCTGATCCCGGACGGTGTCCCGCACCGGTTCCGCAGCGCCCCGGCCGCGTCGACGCGGCCGTTGTTCGACATCCCGGTGCAGCAGCTCAGCGACCGGTACGAAATCATGCGGCACGGTGGCGGCGGCGAGCTCACCCAGGTGACGTACGCGGTGCTGCGCCCGGACCACGTCGCCGCCCGGCGGCTGATCGCCCAGCTGCCGCCGGTGCTGCATCTCGACCGGTTCGACGACGACGAGTCGGGGTGGCTGCACAGCACGTTGCGGCTGGTCACCCGGGAGGCACAGGCGCTGCGACCGGGCGGTGAGACGATGCTGACCCGGCTGGCCGACGTACTGGTGATCCAGGCGATCCGGTCCTGGTTGGACGCCGCTCCGGAGGCGCGCCAGGGTTGGCTGGCCGCGCTACGCGACGACCAGATCGGCCGGGCGCTGACCGCACTGCACCGCGAGCCGGACCGGGACTGGACGGTCAGCACCCTGGCTCAGCAGGCCGGCATGTCCCGGTCGGCGTTCGCCGCCCGGTTCACCGAGCTGGTCGGTGAACCGGTGATCCGCTACCTGGCGACCTGGCGGCTGCAGCTGGCCCACGACCATCTGCAGCGCTGCGCGGACCCGCTGCCGGTGGTCGCCCGCCGGTTCGGCTATCAGTCGGAGGCGGCGTTCTGCCGGGCCTTCAAACGGGCGTACGGGGTACCGCCGGGCCAGGTCCGTCGGGAACGGCGCGGCGCCGGGAACGACTGACCCGACCAGCGGCCGCCGTCCGGTGAACCGGCACACTGGGCGGATGGCACACCTGCGGGTCGACTTCTACTCCGACGTTCTGGAGCAGGCCACCTCGATGACCGTCCTGCTGCCCCAGCACACCAGGACCCGGATCGGCGCTCCGGCGCGGGCCGGCGACACCGATCCCCCGGTGCTCTATCTGCTGCACGGGCTCACCGACGACGCCACCGCCTGGACCCGGTACAGCTCCATCGAGCGGTACGCCGAGGAGCGCGGCCTGGCCGTGGTGATGCCCCAGGTGCACCGCAGCATGTACGCCGACGAGGTGCACGGAGCGCCGTTCTGGACCTTCCTGTCCACCGAACTGCCGGCCGTGGTCGACTCGTTCTTCCGGGTCTCCCGACGGCGGGAGGACACCTTCGTCGCGGGCCTGTCGATGGGCGGGTACGGGGCGTTGCGCTGGGCGCTGCGCCAGCCGCAACGGTTCGCGGCGGCGGCCAGCCTGTCCGGCGTACTCGACGTGGCCGCCCGCCAGCACGGACCGTCGGTGTCCGCCACCGACCCGCTGATGCGGCGGGTCTTCGGCGAGCAGGACATCGCCGGCAGCGACGACGACCTGCTCGCGGTGCTCGACCGGGCCGACCCGACGGCGTTGCCGCAGCTCTGGCTGTGCTGCGGCACCGAGGACGTGCTGTACCCGGACAACGTCCGGTTCCGCGACGCATGCGCCGCCCGGGGCGTTCCACTCACTGTCGACTTCGAAGCCGGTGACCACGTGTGGAGCTACTGGGACGCCAAGATCCGGGACGTACTCGCCTGGCTGCCGTTGTGACCGACGGTGCCGACGCGGCGCGAGTGGCCGCCGGGCTGGGCGACCAGTTGGCCACGCTGACCTTCACCGATCTCGGCACCGAACAGGTCACCAGGACGATCATCGACGCCGTGGTGCGGTGGGGTGCCGGGCAGGGCTGGCGGGTGTACCGGCGGGCGGCCAGCGTACTGCCGCTGCCGCCGCCGATGCAGGGCCGGCACTCGGTCGTCGACGTGGCCTGTGCCCGGCCCGACGCGCCGCCGCTGGTGGTCGAGGTGGACCACACCGACCGGCACCGTACGGTGGAGAAACTGCTCGCCGAGGCTGCCGCTGGTCGAGTGGCGATCTGGGTCCGATGGGGCAGTCGTGGCTTCACCGCCCCGCCTGAGCCGGTGCGGATGGTCACCCTGCCGGTCACCGTCCGGACGACCACGGCGCGATCGGGCGTACGGTTGTTCAGCCGGCAGCCGGAGCGGCCGTTGGCACCGCCCAGTCACCGGCCCGGCCCCGTGGCTGCGGCCGGGCCTCCGTCGTCCCTGTTCGACCCGGCCGACGGGGAGCCGCCCGGCGGTGGATGACCGTCTGGCGGGGCGGGCCGGGTGGCCGGATCTTCCCGCTGCGGGCGTCGGAGCCGTCCCCGCTGCGGGTACCGGAGCCATCCCCGTTGTCCACGCGTCGACCACGTGAACCGGTCCCGGCACCCACAGATCGGGACACGGAGGCACGGCGGCTCACGCCCTTCCGCGCAGGAGCGGACCACGCCGGATCTCGCTGTAACCAGTCTCGGCCACGGTGAACGTCCGCAAAAGTCGCATCGCGTGACAGAATCTGGTGCTGATGTCACGGCGAGGACAAGGTGACTCGCCCAGGAAGGACGGTGACATCCGTGTCCGCTGTGGAGGTCAAGTCGGAGCTGCGCACCCTGCGGGCCGGTCGCGGTGTGTCGGCACCCGATCTGTCCGGTCGGCTCGGCGACCACCTGCGTACGCTCTGCGGCAACAGTGCGGTGAACCGCGACGACGAGCCCGCCGAGTTGCGCGAGCGGGTGATCGCCGAGCTGAACAGCCAGGTCCGACGCCTACCGGACGACATGGCGCTGGCGGCGAGGGTCGCGCTGGGGCTGCACCCGCAGGCGCAGGACGCGCATTTCCGTGGCCGGGTCGCCTGGCTGGCCCAACGGCTGGGTCGCGAGGACCGGACCGCGCTGCGCCGGATCAACGAAGCAGAGGTGCTGCTGGCCGAGGCGATCGGCCAGGAGCTGGGCCGGCGCAGCTCCAGCCCGGTCGGCGCCGGCTGGCACGTCGCCGGGCTGCGGGTGCTGGTCCGGCTGGACACCCCGACGATGGAGGCGTACGAGGAACGGCGGATCGTCGCCGACCGGGACGGCGTCGACGAGGTCGTGCTCGGTATGTCGCTGCCCTGCCCACCAGGCAGCGACGGGCTCGACATCCGGGCAGACGTGCACTGGGGCGGGCGGCTGATCAGGCACGAACGACCGCTGCCGCAGCGGTCACAGTTGGTCGTGGGCCTGCCCCGGCCACTCGCCGCCGGTGAGTCGTGCGACTTCAGTGTGGTCACCCGGCTGGGGCCGAGCCAGATCGCCTCACCGCACTACGTGTTGACGGCTACCCGACGGTGCCGGCGCTTCGAGCTGCGAGTGAGATTCGACCCGGACCGGTTGCCCAAGTGGGTGCGGCGAGTGACCGGGGAGCCCGTTCGGTTACTGGACACACCGCAGCCCGGCAGTGAACTGCTGCAGCCGGACGCGGTCGGCGAGGTGTTCACGGATTTCGACGATCCGGAACTGTATCTCGCGTACGGCATCCAGTGGTTTCCGGCACTTCAGCCGTGACGCAGGATCGGAACGGTCGAAACGGGTCAGTCGGTCTCCATCACACATCACCTCCGCTGACGTCGACAGGCAGAATCCGACGGAACTGCCATTGGCAGACAGCGATCAGCTGCGACTCTCCGGACGGTGTCGGGAATCGCGCCGATCAGACGGAACAGGTAGTGGTCGACAACGGTTACCCGGCATCGGCCCGGCAAGTGCCGGCAGCCCGACGACAGGCGGTCGGGTCCCGACCAGGGCGTGACGCTGGCCGCGGATTGCACACAGATGGACTGCACCGCAGACCGGCTTGGCCGGTTGGCGGGCGCGGGCACCAGGCACGTCGCGCAACGCGACGAACCGCTGATTCCTCGTGGCCGGAATCCGGCCACCGATAGGTCAGTTACCGCTGACCGAGGCTACGACAGCGCGGGCCGGCCGGCGCGGCCGTCGACCGCCAAGCGAAACAGCGTCGAATCGCTGGCCGGGTCACCGGACAATGAATGCACATGGCTCAAGTCGAAGCATGATCTGTCTCCCCGTGAGTCGCCGTACAGTAACCTTATCACCGCCCGCCAAGTTTGCCATCGTAAATACGGCGACAACCTGGTCACAGTCCTCTGTCTACAAGACTGACCGGTCCGGCCAGGCCGGTCGGTCCGGGGCCACATCTGGTAACCTCGCCGCAGCGTCGCGTGCCGGTGGCAGTCCGTGTCAGGCATGGAGGCGCCGGACCGGAGGGAGCACGACGTTGACGACCGTCGTTCCTTCGCCCTTCACCCGTGGGTGAGGGCGACGAAGCCAGGCTGGTGGCCTGGAGCCGCGAACTGCGCGGCGTACACAACCGGCTCCGGGAGGCGCTGACCGTTACCCGGGAGGCGTTGGCCGCCGGCCGGCCGGCGGAGTCGGCGACCCGGGATCTGCTGCTGTTCTGTCACGGGTTCTGCGCCGCCCTGACCGCCCACCACGAGGGCGAGGACGATCGACTGTTCCCGGCCATCGCCGCGCAGCATCCCGAGCTGCAGGACACGCTGCGCAACCTGCGGCAGGACCACTCGATGATCGCGTATTTGCTGAGCGGGCTACAGGCCGCCGTGGCGCGGGCCGCGCCGCCCGCCGAGCTGGACCGGCACCTGGACGGCCTGGCCGCGATCATGGAGTCCCACTTCAGGTACGAGGAACGCCAACTGCTGACGGTGCTGGAGACGCTGACGCTGGACGCGGACCCGGGCAGCGTGCTGGGGCCGCTGTGACCCGGCCGGCCGGGCGCCGCCGCGCGTCAGCTCCGGCCCGCCCGTCCGCCGGATCCCACCGCGCGTCAGCTCCGGCTGCCCGGCGTGGCCCGACCCCGGCTGCGGCGGGCGAGCCTGCCCTGCAATGCCCGGCGGGCGACCGGCCCCAGGTCGTCGACGACGTCGACCAGCACCGCCAACTGTTCCAACGCGGCCAACACGTCGTCGGCGCCGGGCCGGTCGACCCCTTCGTACAGCTCCAGGCCGATGAACCCGGCGGCGACGGCGCGGGCCAGGCCAGGCGGGTCCGCCAACCCGGCCAACGGCGATCCGGCCAGCACCCGGCGGAGCACCAGTTCGATCTCGTCGGTCCACAGCCGCAGCGCGGCCGCCGCAGCCGGAGCGAGCCGCTCGTCGGTCTGCGCACCCGCCAACACCTGGGCCAGCACCGCGACGTTGCCGGCCTCGCGTTCCTGTTCGTGCAGTTCACGGCCCAGGTCGAGCAGCTCGCCGAGGGACCGTACGGCGGCGAACCGGTCCCGGTAGTCGGCCACCCGCTCGGCGGTGGCCGTCTGGCAGGCCGCGACGAGCAGGTCGTCAAGGGTGCCGAAGTGGTAGAAGACCAGCGCCTGGTTGACTCCGGCGCAGCCGGCGACGGTACGGGCGGACACTCCGGCGATGCCGTACCTGCGGATCGCCTGCACCGCCCCGTCCATCAACCGTTGCCTGGTGGAGGTGGGGGCACTGTTCATACCCGAGCATTCTCCCGCAGCGGGCGCACCGCAGCGGGTACCGGGGCCGTCCCCGTGTCCACGTACTGTGCCGTGAACCGGCCCCGGTACCCGAACACCGGGCCGAGGAAGCGGTTGGTCACCCGTACCTCGATCCGGAAACACCCGTCGGAGCCGTCCCACCACTCGTGGACCTCGGCGCAGCCGGACAGGGCGTGGGGAAAACGCCGGCCGGCGTAGCGCTGCTCGCCGGTACGGACCACCAGCCCGCCGCGCCGGTCGACGGCGAGGCTCAGCAGCACCGCGTAGTGCTGATGGGTGCCGAGATAGTCCACGATGGCCGACCGGGCCGGGCTGTAGACCATCGTCGCGTCGAACCGACGGCGACGGTGCGCGGCGACGTCGAAGGTGCGGACGAAGGTGACCGTCTCCCGGCCGAAGCTGTCCCGGTACGCGTAGTTGCCGATGCTGAACGGGACGTCGGCGCCCTGCTCGGGAAAGAGGATGTGGCGGGTCGCGCCGAGGCGCAGCAACGGCACGGTGACCGCCGGGCCGTGCCAGATCCGGTCCATCACCCCGGTGCCGACGCAGCTCGTCCGCTCCTGACTGCTGATCCCGAAGCGTTGCCGCAGTCGCGGGTGCAGCCGGTCGAAGTCGGCACCGAGCGCCTGTCGGAAGATCGAGGTCACCGGGGCACTGCCCGGGTCACACGGGCGGCGGCCCGCCGGTAGCGGCGCGGCCGGCACCGTCGGGCCGCCGGGGTGGTCGGCAGCGGCGGCGCGAGCGCGACCAGCGGTACGGCCACCAGCGCGAGCCGGTGATCGAGCGCGACGGCGGCGACCACCAGGATGAGCCGGGCGGTGACCTCGGCGAGTGCCCGGTCGCGGCTGCGCTCCGGCGGTACGCCCTGCTCCAGCCACAGTCGCAGCCGGTCGAACGACCACGCGGTAGCCCAGCCGAAGGCAGGGCGGAAGGCCCGGTCGGCGAGCGGGCCGAGGCGACCCCACCCGGGCGTGTAGTCGTAGCCGGTCCAGAACCGGACGCCGTTGAGGGTCGGCTGGTAGCGCCAGAAGCCGTGGCCGGCTCGGATCAGCGACAGCTTGTGGTCGCAGGTGAACCGCAACGCGGAGGCAGCGGAGCCGTCGGGTCGGCGGCGCTCGCCGGTGGACTGTCCGGTGCCGGCGACGGTCAGGCCGGGCAGCAGCCGGGTGGCGTACCGGAACCGTCCCTGCGACCCGTACGGCTCGATCCGGGTGAAGCGCAGGTCCCACCGGGCGTGCCGGGCCGGGTCCTGGGTGTACCGCCACACCTGGTCAACCGGGGCCTGGATCAGCGTCTCGATGTACAGCACGCCAGACCTCCCTGGTTTGAGCGAACGCTCAACTGAGAGGTTAGCACGAGTTTGAGCAGTCGCTCAAATGATCGGTGGCCGCGCTGACCTGCAGGCGGCGATCAGTCGACCGGGGCCCACGGACTGACCGCGACCCGGCCGGTGGTGCCGATGTCGAGGCCGCCGTCGGGCTCCAGCACCTGCGCCGGTACGCCCGCAGCCGGCGCCACGGCCAGGAAGCTGCCGTGCGTCGGCGGCACCCGTACATCGTCCACGGTGTTGCGCCAGACCAGGACCGCGCCGGCCCGCTCGCCCGGCTGCACCGTGACCGGAACAGGGCTGCCGGCCACGGTGTCGACCCGGGCGATCACCTCGGCACCCTCGATCACCTCGACCGCCAGTGGCTGCAGTTGCCCGTCGAGGACCGTGAGCTCCGGGAAGCCGTCGACGTGCACCGGTTCCTCGGCACCCTTGACCAGCCGAATCGGCATCGCCCGCAGACCCATCGCGGCGTCCACCGCACCCAGACTGAGCAGCGCTCCGGAGTCCGGGCAGTCAGGTGACGGGTCCGCCGACGGCACCGGCGTCGGCGTGGGAACGGGTGCCACATCGTTGTCCGGTGGCTGCGGACCCGGTTGCGGCAGCTGACCGGCACAGCCGGCGAGCAGCACCGCCGCCAGCAGCAGCGCACCGGCCCGTCGGCGGATCACCGGTCGCCCGTCTGGTTCCCGGAGACAGGCTCGCCGCCGCCGTCGCTGCCGCCGTCCTTCTCGTCCTCGTCGAACGGTCCGTCCTCGTCGTCCTCGTCGAACGGTTCGTCGCTCCACCGCCACCAGGCCTCGTCGCCCTCGACGTGCAGCAGGAACTCCGGCACCGCCGCCCCGTCCGGGTCGATCAGCACGACCGCGGCCCGAACCTGCTGGTACGCCCGCTCCCAGGCGCCGTCGTCCGGACCGTCCTCGACCACCCGCATCGCCCGCAGCTCCGCGTCGAAGATCGGCCGCAGCGGCGCGAACGACTCGGTCGGCCGGAAGGTGGCGTACAACCAGGGGAAGTCGCCGTCGGTCACGGCCAGATCAGCCAGCAGCACGCCGTCGTGGTCGCGCAGCGACCAGTTCGCCCCGAATCCCATGCCACCCATCTCTTCCGCCGCGCGCCGCCGTCGGCACAGTAGTACGGCCGGGCACCTACCGTGGCGCCCCGTCCCAGGCCTGAGGTCCGGCTCGCCGGGTGCCGTCCGGCCCTGCCGCCGGCCGCGTCGACCCGGGACCGTGAGGGTATGACCGCGCGAGTGCACCACCGACGCCCCGAGGCGAAATGCCCGATCCGGCCGGGCGAGCCCTGCACGCTGTGCCTGCCCGGTGCCACCGGTCCGGCCGACTGCGGCCTCGTCTACCTGGTGATGAGCGACGACGAACTCCGTGCCGGGCTGCATGCGAACCGCCGGGTCACGGCATGATTGATCATGGCTTAGCGGGTTGACGCCAACGGCGTCGAGCATCCCGCCGGTCCCGGCTCACGTCCGCCGGGCGGCACCGATCAGCCGGGTCGGGATCGACCGTTCCACCACTGTCCCGTGCCGTTCGCCCGGCTCTACCCGGTACGCCCCGGCGCCGGGCAGGCTGCTGACCGCCTCGACCAGTTCGGTACCGACGTAGTGCAGGCCGACTCCGTCGTCGGTGGCGTGCCCGGCCGGCAGGTCGCCTGACGCGACGCACTCCAGGTACCGCCTCCGACGCGGCTGGTCCGCCAGGTCGTGATGCACGCCGTTGCTGTACGGCAACAACCCCAACGCGTCGGTGACCGGGTCGAGCCGCTCGGAGAACGAGTCGGTCACCCCGCTGGTGTGCCAGCAGATGCTGCCGGCGCTGCCCCCGCCCAGCACCACACCGGCCGCCCAGCACTCGCGAAGGATGGCGTCGACCCGGTGCGCCCGCCACACAGCGAGCAGATTCACCACGCTGCCGCCCGTCACCCAGATCAGCTGCTGCTCGCGCAGGAACGCCCCGACGTCGTCGACGTTCGGCCGAGGAAACAGCTGCAGGTGGGACGGGATCACCTGCTTGGCGTCGCCGACCGCCGCGTAAAAGGACTCGATCACGTCTGGCTGGTCACCGGTGGCGGTTGGCACCAGGCAGACCTTCGCCACCGGCACGCCGGTCAACGAGATCGCGTGGTCGAGCAGTGCGCTGCGGCGCGGAGCCGGTTCACCCGGCGGCGGGTGCAGGATGCCGGAGACGGCGAAGATCTGGCGACGACCTGGGGGCACCTGCCCATCATGCAGGAACCAGCGCCGCCTTCAACGAATGGCTCAAGATCTATTACACGTTTTCAAGCTATATGTTACCTGTAGGCGGCTGAGCAAGATATATAGTGCTTACATCCGATTTGCGGGGTTAACGGCCGAGACCTGGTTTGGAGTACACGCATGCCGAGTCACGCGGACGCGTCGGCGCCGGCTTCCGTCCTGCCTGGCGCCGATCGGCGGGTCGCACCCCGGATGCCGAACGGTGGAGCTGGCCGTCGGCACTCCAGCAGCCCGGACGGGAGCCGGGGCGGAAGGGTCCTGGTCCTAGAGAACGATGGGCCCGAGAGCCCGGCGGACCGGCTCGACGAGGAGTTCGACGTCGCGCTCCGCCTGCGCGGACCGGTAGACCTGGAGGCACTGCCAGCCGTACTCGCTCAATACCAGCCAAAGCTGCTGCTGCTGAAGCAATCCCTCGACGCCGCCGATGCACGGCTGATCGCCGCCTGTCGCGCCCACCGGGTGCCGATCCTCGTGCTCGCCCGCCCGGTGTACGGACTCCTCCGGCCGGCCCGCCTGCGGAGGTACGGCGGGCTGCCCTGGTTCCAACTGCGTTCCGGTCCATTGACGACCGCAGACAGGTGGGCGAAAAGAGGACTCGACCTCGCCTTGATCTTGCTCGCGGCGCCCCTGCTCATCCCCCTGCTGCTACTCGTCGGGCTGGCGGTGGCCGTGACCGGCCCACCACTGTACGTGCAGACCAGAGTAGGTGCCGGTGGTCGGCTCTTCCGACTGGTCAAATTCCGAACGATGCACGTCGACGCCGAGTCCGCCACAGGGCCGACGTTGGCCGCTGCCGACGACGAGCGGATCACCAGACTCGGCCGATTGCTCCGGCGTACCCGCCTCGACGAGCTACCGCAGTTGTGGAACGTCCTCCGGGGGGAGATGAGTTTGGTGGGGCCGCGGCCCGAACGGCCCGAGTTCGTCGGTGAGCTGTGCCGGCTCCAGCACTACCACCTGCGTCACCTCATCCGACCAGGGCTGACCGGCATCGCGCAGCTGACCGGCGGTTATGCAGCGACGGCTGAGGACAAACTTCGGTGTGACCTGCTGTACCTGCACTGCCGGTCACTGCGGCTGGACCTGGGTCTGCTCCTGCTCACCATCGTGGAACTCTGCCGGGGATTCCCCCGTGGTTAGCCTGTCGACCCGGACCGGCCACCGGGTGGCCCGCAACACCGCCAGTCTGCTGGGCGGTCGACTGATCGTCACCGCAGTCGGGCTGGTGACGCTGCCCCTGGTGTATCGGCACCTCGGCAGCCAGGAGTTCGGTGTCTGGGTGTTGCTCTGCGCAGTCGTCGCCGTCCTGGCCATCATCGACCTGGGCCTCGGCTCAGCGATGGTACGTGAAGTCGCGCGGGCCGACGGCGACTCGTCGTCCCGGCGACTACATGCGACGCTGGCCCTCGGGCTGGTCTGGGCGGTGTGCCTCACCGTACTGGCAACGGCCCTACTGACCGTTTCCTGGCCCTGGGTCGCTCGGTTGTTGCAGCTGAGTGAGCTCGCCGGTGAGGCACGCCGAGCGATGTTGTGGTTGCTGTTGTCACTGTTCCTCGGCGGCGTCGAACTGCCATGGCGCGCGGTTCTGGAGGGCACCCAGCGACACGGCGCGGCGGCCTGGATCGGTGCCGGAGCCGCGCTGGTGGGCGGTGTGCTGACGGTCGGTCTGTTGCGAATCGGCGGTGGGCTGGTAGGCCTGGCCGCCGTCACCGCCCTGGCCAGCGGCCTGCGGACCGGACTGACTATCCTGACCGCCCACCGGTACTGCCCGGGCTACACCCCGCGGGTTCCCGACATCCGCCGCGAGGATCTGCGCGTCGTCCGCGGCTACGGCCTCCGGGTGCAGGCCACGAGCGCCTCGGGTGTGGTCAACACGGAGCTCGATCGGTTCGTACTGAGTGGCTTCTTCACCCCGGCCACCGCAGGGCACTTCGACCTGGGTGCCCGGCTGCTGAACCTGCTCCGACTCCCCCCGGGGTTCGCGCTCCTCGCGCTCTTTCCGGTCGCTGTCGCGGGCGCGGCCAACCCTGGCTGGCTCAACCGGTTCTACCTGCGCACGACGTGGCGTCTCGCCGTCTTTCTGGCACCGTGCACCGCTGCCGTCGTGGTGGCCGCCGACCCGCTGGTCCGACTCTGGATCGGCGCCCAGGTGCCCTGGGCGGCGACGAACCTCGCGGTACTGGCTCCCGCGTACGCGGTCAACCTGGTGCTCGGCGCGGCGACGATCGTGGCCCGGGCAGAGGGACGCCCGGGCCTCGAGACGCGGTACGTCATGCTGTCGGTCCTGCTCAACCTTGGTGCGACGGTCCCCCTCATCTGGTTGTACGGCCCGGTCGGCGTACCGCTCGCCACCGCGGCCGCGATCCTGCTCTCGTCGGGCTATTTTCTGTGGCACTTCCACCGCAGCACGGCTCGGCCGCTGACGCCGATACTACGAATCCTCGGCTGGACGGCCACCGCCACCGCCGTCGCGGCGGCCGTCGGCGGCCTCGTGTCGCCGCACCTGCCGGACGGCGACGGACGGCTGGGCGCTGCGCTCGCGGTCTGCTGCAGAACCGGAATCACGATACTGGTCTCGGCGCTCCTGGTGGCCGGCGTTCGGTTGATCCGGCCCACGATCGCCGGTCGCGCACCAGGTCCGGCGGACCGCGCGGCGGCCCAGGTGCATCCATGTGTCGATGCGGAGATTGCCGTTCGCACCGGAGCGCCGTTGACCGACGAAGTTGGCAGCCGATGAGCCCCCGTCGCGCCTACTGCCTGGTCTGCGGTCCAGGACCGACCGACAGAACCATCCTCGGAGGACGGCTGCGGCAATGTCTGGCCTGCGGCTTCGCCTGGACGGTCGGCGCAGCCGATCCGACACCGGACCTCTACGACGACACGTACTTCGAAGGCGGCGGCTACGAGGACTACTTCCTGCCGGGTCCGCGCCGGTTCGAAGCCAGCCGGCGGTTGCGCTGGCTGCGCTCCACGGTCCGGCCGCAGTCCCTGCTAGAGGTCGGACCAGCTGGCGGGTTCTTCCTGGAAGCTGCCCGCAGGTGCGGTATCGACGTGTACGGCGTCGAGGTCTCCCCGGCGGCGACCCGTTACGCCCGCGACCGCCTCAATCTGCCAGTTCAGCAGGGCAGCTTCGAATCCGCGACGCTACCCGACCGAGTCGACGCGGTCTGTGCCTTCCACGTACTCGAACACGTCACGGATCCCTGGCAGTTCCTGCGTGCTGCACGGGCGGCGCTGCGTCCCAGGGGCGCATTGGTGCTCGAGGTTCCCAACATCGCCTCGGCGGCGGCCCGGCTGCTCGGCGAGCAATGGCCCGGGTTGCAGCCCGAGTACCACCGTTGGCACTTCACCCCCGGCTCGCTGGAGCATCTGGTGACGATGGCCGGGTTCCGGGTGCTCCGGCAGGACACCACGGTGTTCCGCTACTACATGCCGCTCCGGTATCAGCTACGGCACGCCCACCGGCTGCTGCCATCGGACTGGTCGGCGACCCGCTCGCTGCGGCTGGTCCATCCACGACAGGGCGACCTGGTCCGTCTGGTGGCGAAAGCGACGGACGGCGAGTGACAGGAGAATCGATGAGATCTGCGGAGAAGGTCGCCACCGGCTGCCTGCTGTGCGGCGACGGCTCGGGCGGTCGACCCGTCACGGACGGGCTGCTCCGGCGCTGCGACACCTGCCAGTTCGTCTGGACGGCCAGCGACCTGCCGCCACCCGAGCAGTTGTACGACCGCGCCTACTACGAGACCGACGGATACCAGGACTACTTCACGTCCGCCGGACAACGACGTTACGAGTCCGCCCGGCGACTACGCTGGCTGCGGTCACGGGTTCGCCCGGCGACCCTGCTGGAGGCGGGGTCGGCTGGTGGTTACTTCCTGCGGGCCGCCCGCGACGCCGGCATCGACGCCCGTGGGGTCGAGGTGTCGGAGGCGGCTGCCAGCTTCGCCCGGGAGCAACTGGGTGTGCCGGTACGCACGGACCGGTTCGAGGATCATCGGCCAGGCGCCCCGGTCGATGCGGTCTGCGCCTTTCACGTACTCGAACACGTGACCGATCCGCGGCGGTTCCTGGCGGCGGCCCGGGCTGCGCTGCGACCGGACGGCTGGCTGGCGTTGGAGGTGCCCAACATCGCTTCGGCGGCCGCGCGCAGGCTCGGTAGCGCGTGGCCGGCGATCGCCCCCGACTACCACCGTTGGCACTTCACGCCGCACTCGCTCGCCCGGCTGCTGGCCGAGTCCGGCTTCCGGGTGGTCGGTCAGGACACGGTCTTCTCCCGCTTCTACTGGCGGGCTCCGGCTCGCCTGCGGCAGGCCCGCAACCTGGTGGTCGCCGACTTCGCGGCCTGTCGATCGCTGCAAGTCAGTCACCCGACCCTCGGCGACCTGCTGCGGGTCTTCGCGCGCAGGGAGGACCGATGAGCAGCGTGGACCTGTCGATCCTGCTGGTCAGCTGGAACACCCGGGATGAGACGCGGGCATGCCTCGAGTCGCTGCCCACCGGGATCCACGGGGACCTACGTTTCGAGATCGTCGCCGTCGACAACGGCTCGTGCGACGGGTCGGCCGAGCTACTGGCCGACCATCCCCAGGTACGGCTGCTGCGCAACGAGCACAACGTCGGGTTCGCCGCCGCCGTCAACCAGGCCTACCGGCAGGCCCGAGGCGCGCTGATCCTGCTACTCAACAGCGATGTCCGGTTTCACCCGGGCGCGTTGAGCACAATGATCGAGCATCTGCGACAGCATCCCGAGGCTGCCGGGGTCAGTCCGCTGTACCTGAATCCGGACGGGACCTTCCAGCAGCACTATGTCAATCTGCCGAGTTTCACTGCCACGATCGCTCTGGTCACCGCGCTACGCAAGCTCCCGGTCTTCCGGCAGGCACTGCACAGATTTCAGATGCGCGGAGAGGACTTCAGCCGACCCCGGTTGCTGGCCTCCGGCAGTTGCATGCTGCTGAGGAGGCAGGTGCTGCCGACGGATCACATCTTCGACGAACGGTTTCCGATCTACTGGAACGACGCCGTGCTCGCCCGAACGTTGCGCGACGCCGGCCGCCAGTTGTGGATGATCCCACACGCGGTGGTGACACACAGTAGAGGCGCCTCGTGCCGCCGGCTCGGACCGACCATCCGGCAGCGCCATCTACTCGGCAGCCTGGTCGGCTACCTGTCCCTGACCGAACCGCGATACAAGCTGGCCATCTTCCGCGCGGTGGCGCTCGTCGATCACGGTGTGAAACGGCTCTTTGGCCGGCCCGTGCCGCTGGGGCTTAGCGATCTACGAGCGGCGCTAGGCGGCGACGTCGGCCCGCTGCCTGATGGTGACATCCGGGACTGGTGGGTGATCGTCGACTCGGGGCGGTCCGGGGCAGCTGCCGGCTCCCCTCCGTCAGGCACGGCGACCGCAGCCCTGGTGACGGAGGCGAGCCGGTTGGGGGACAAGCGGGTCTTGCTGCTGCACGCGGAGCCCGCCGCACGGGCACGCTGGCGGTTGACGGTTCAGACGCAGGACCAGTCCGTCTGGTCCGCAGACCTTCCGTCGGCGCTGCCGTTCGGCAAGTACGTCCGTTGGATCGATCGGCTCAATCTGCGTGTCGGCGCCGGCCGGCTACGCCGCTGGCTGGACCGGCAGGCCGGCGCCCGGGTGCTGTACCTGACCGACGATCGCGCGACCGCGGTGATCGGATACCTCGGCGAGGATGAGGTACGCAGTGTCTCGTCGTCGTCCCGTCCGGTGGTGGCGGAACCAGCTCATGTCTAGGCCTGGTCACCCGGTCCGCTCGTCGTCCCGGTCATCCCGGTCCACCGCCACGCCACGACCGCGGATGCACCGTACCGGCGACACCGATGTGTCACGACGCCCCACCGACGTCGGCAGCGGGTGGGTGGTGATGTTCAGCGCTACGCCATGGCGCGGCGGAGCCCACCGCCAGCACGCGTTGGCCCGTCAGATCGCGGTAGACCGGCGGGTGCTCTACGTGGATCCCCCTGGCCAGCTACCGAGTTGGCGGATGTCGGTCACCCCGGTCGAGCACAACCTGTGGCGCGCCGAGGTGCCCGTCCTTCTACCCCTCGGCCGACAGCTGCCCCCGGCCAACCTGGTCAACCGCCGATGCGGCGCGTCACTCATCCGTCGATGGTTGGACGACCGGCCGGGTCACCGGTTGCTGTGGATCGACGAGGACCTGGCCGCGACGGTCGCCGGGCGCTTGGGAGAGCTGGCTGTCGTCTACGACGCGACGGATCTGGACTGGACGTTCACCCGGCGGTGGAACCGATGGCACCTACGGCGGGCACTGCGCAGTGCGCTGGCCGCCGCCGATGTGGTGTTGGCCTCGTCGTCGGCGCTGCCCACGCGGCTACCCACCGGGCAGCGGTCGGTGGTGGTACTGCCGAACGGCTGTGACCCGGACAGGTTCCATCCAGCCGGGCCGGTCTCCTCGTGGCTGGCCCGGCTGCCCCGTCCGGTGCTGGGCTACGTCGGTGCGGTCGACACTCGGGCGTTCGACGCCGACCTGGTGGCACAGCTGGCAACGGAGCACCCAGAGTGGACCTTCGTACTCGCCGGTCCGACGACCCGGAGCGGCCGGACTCCGCTCGCGAGGCTGCCCAACATCGTCCTCACCGGTCCGGTTCCCTTCACGGACGTCCCCGCGATCCTGCGCGGCTGTGACGTGACGATCATCCCCTACCGGGTCGGCGGGCTGATCGACTACGTGCATCCCAAGAAGTGCTACGAGTATCTCGCGACAGGCAAACCCGTCGTCGCCACACCGCTACCAGCGCTGCGTGGCATCGGCGCTCCGATCCGGCTGGCGGCGGGGCCGCAGCAGTTCGGCGCTGCGGTCGAAGAGGCGTTGCAGACGGCGAACGGTCCGGCCGAGGTGTCACTACGCCGGTCCGTCGCGGTCGACAACAGCTGGGCGGTACGGGGTGCCCAGTTGCGTGCCCTGCTCACAGATCTGGCCGGGCCGCCACGATGAGACCGGCGTACAGCTTGTGGACCGCGCCGCTGCCGATGGTGTTCGCCGCGACCGTCGTCGGAGCACTGGCCGTCTCGCCTGGCCTCCTCGGTACCGTCCTGGCAGCTTCGGCTGTCTGCTGTGCGGCGTTCGTACTCTGGCCGTGGGCGGTGCTCCCAGTCGCCATCATCGGCGGCACGATCGCCGGCGCAACCGTCGGTGGCGGCGACGTCGCCACGATCGTCGCGATGCACGCGGCCGCACTCGGTGCCGGAGGGCTCGCACTACTGATCCGGGTGCTGATCCGAGTGGAGAAGATCCGGCGTACGACTGCGGACCTGCCGATGCTGGGTCTCACGCTGTTGGTGCTGCTGGCGGCGGTGTACGGCCTCTCGCTCGGCAACCCACCCCGGGACGTCCTGGTCGGTGCCTACCAGATCGCGGTCATTCCGGTCTACTTCTGGATCGCGGCCCAGACGCTGGGCGACCTGAGACGGCTGCGCGCAGCCGCCATTCTGTACCTGGTGCCGACCGTGGCACTCACACTGACTGCGCTGGCCACAGCGAACCAGACCGGTGGCCTGATCGCGCTACTCGCCGTACCACCGCTGATCGTCCTGGCCGGGCTCGCCGAAGGTTGGAGCCGGGCCGGCTTCGCCTTGCTCGCCGGGTTACTCCTCGCCGATGTCGCCATGTCGATGTACCGGGCGCTGTGGTTGGCCGCAGCAGTCGCTCTCGCGGTGATGCTGGTCTGGGGCGGACGCACCCAACGTCGTGGCATGGCGGCGACGGTCGCCGTCGCCGTCGCAGGTGTCGCGTTCCTGGCCCTGGGGTCGAACCTTGCCAACCACGTCGACGTGGTGGCCCTTGAACTGCAGGAGTCGTCGGGCTACCGGGGCCCCGAGTCCGCTGTCGGGATGAACGTCTTCGCGGAGCGCCCTTTCACCGGTGGTGGGCTGGGGCAGTCGGTGCGAAACATCTACCTACCAGACTTCGCTCGAGATGATGTCGGCCCGGTCTACCACGCCTTCTACGTGACCGTCCTGGCGAACATCGGAATCCTCGGCCTCATCGTCGTGCTATGGCCACTTTACCGCACAATACGGAACGGATTTCTGTACGGTAACGGCATAGCGTTCGGGTTCGCCGCGCTCACCTGTGGGTTTCTTGTCGGAGCAGCATTCGCCGGACCGACGGCGGGCCACTGGGAACTCGGCCTGTTGCCAGCTCTGACAATGACCACGGGCTCCGCCGATTCACCCCAGCCGACCGTCCCCGAGGAGGTGAGGACATGACCGAGTCAAACGCGACCGCGGTGATCGTGACGCACAACTCGCAAGATCATATTCGCGCCACCCTGACGGAACTGGCGAGAAGCCGACTGCCGGTCATCGTGGTGGACAATTCATCCAGCGACTCCACAGTAGCGATCGTACGATCAGAGTTTCCCGAGGTGACACTGCAGGCGAACATCGTCAACGTCGGGTTCGCGACTGCCGTCAATCAGGCGGTCACGACCGTCCGGACCGATGTCGTACTGCTGGTGAACCCGGACTGCATCTGCCCTTCCGCTACGGTGGACGCCCTCCTCACTGCCTTGCGTGACCACCCTCGGGCCGGAATCGTAGGGCCGCGCATTCGCCGCCCGGACGGACAGATAGCCATCAGTGCACACCCGTTCGAATCGTTGACCACGGTCGTTGCGTCCCGGTTCGGCGGCAATCTGCTACCGGTGCAGCTACGCCGGTTGGTGTCCGGGCGAACCCGCCGGGCGACGTACGACGCGTGCTGGGGCACGGGCGGCCCGGTCTCCGTCGACTGGATCTCCGGCGCGTGCATGGCCGTGCGCGCCCACTTGCTGCGGCGAGTCGGCGGCCTCGACGAGGGCTACTTCCTCTACTACGAGGACGAGGAGCTGTGCCTCCAGGCATGGCGCAACGACGTCGCAGTCCTGTACCTGCCGTCCGCAGAGGCGATGCATGTGGGCGGCGGCAGCAGCAGTGCCGACCCCGCCCGCACCTGGCCGCACCTGTACCGGAGCATGCTGCGCTTCTTCGCGCTCCACCGACCTGCGACGCTCGCGGCTCTCCGTGCCGTGGTGCTGCTGCGCGCGATGCTCGGTATTGGTATCGCCGGGATGCGGTTGCCCATCCAACCTCGAACCGGAGCGGCCCGCGCTCGAGCCTGGTCAGAGATTTCACGGATCGCGTTGTCCAGCCGGCCGGAGACTTCGTGGAGGAAAAAGTGCACGTGATGGTCACCGTCGTCGGCGCACGGACGGAACACTGGATCGAATTATTCGCCGCCCTGGCGAATCGCCCTGACGTCACGGTCACGGTTGTCGCGGCCGATGTTTCCAAGCTGACCCGGACCGAACTCGACCTGGTGTCCCGCAGATCCCCCAGGTTCCGGTACCACGTCGTTCCCCACCTGTTAGGGGAAGGCCGGACCGGGCACATGGCATCGGTCCTCTTCCGGACTGACGTTAGCCGATTTGTGGAGCATCCTCCGGATGTCGTGCACATCATCGGTGAGGCCGCCTACCTGTCGACCTGGCAAGTGATCCGTTCCTGCCGGCGACGCTGGCCGGGTGTACCGGTCTCGCTCTACGCCGCGCAGAACATCGTTATCAGGTTCCCGGCACCCTTTCCCACCATCGAGCGCTACTCCTACCGTCAGGTCGATCACATGTTCCCGATCACCCCGGCGGCGCTCTACGTCCTTCGAGTCAAGGGATACTCCGGCAGCGCTTCGGTCGTGCCGCTGGGCGTCGACCCGGAACTGTTTCGGCCAGAACCGGCCGGGGACGTGAACCGCCGCTTCACCGTTGGTTTCGTCGGTCGGCTCGAACACCACAAGGGTATCGCCGATCTGCTGCGCGCGGCCGAGTCGGTCGACTGTGACGTGGCGTTCATCGGCGCAGGAGCCCTCCGGCACCTGGTCGAGCAGGCGATCGAGAACCGACCAGGGCGAATCGTGCTGCATTCCTGGGCAGATCACCATGACCTGCCCGGCCACCTCAATCGGATGGATGCCCTGGCGCTGCCCTCCATCGAGGTCGTGCAGCGCAACGTCCTGCCGTGGGTGGGCATACCGCTACGCGAACAGTTCGGCCGGGTACTTGTCGAGGCGATGGCCTGTGGCACACCGGTGGTCGGCAGCGACGTCGGCGAGATACCACACGTGATCGGCGATGCCGGCCTGACCTTCACCGCTGGCGACTGGGTCGGTCTTGCCAATTGTCTCTCCCGACTCCGGGACGATCCGGAGCTCGCAGCCAGGCTGTCCGCCAACGGACTGGCCCGAGTCAACCGGCTGTTCAGCTGGGAGAGCATCGCCGACGCGATGTGCGATGTGTGGAACGGGCTTCGCGACGCCGGGGACCGGCGCTCGGCGACGAGCCTGCCCCGACACCGCAGGGAACCGCAACGTACGCCGCGTACCACCGCAGCGCAGCAGTTGGAGGCGAACCCATGACCCGATGGTCCCGTGGCCGGTCGACAGTCCGTGCCGTCGCCCGGCTCGCCGGGCTTCCGGCCTTCGGACTGTGCCTCGGGCTGCTCGCCGCGCAGTTGGTCACCCAGTGGACCCCGCCCACCTATCAGGCGTCGGCTTCGCTGCTGATCAGCGCGAAGGCCGACGGGGAGGTTGCCGGCCAGGAGACAGCGTCGATCACTCTCGCGCAGAGCCTGGCGCCGACGATCGCCCGGATGGCCGAGACGCGCGAGGTCGCGACCAGAGCCGCCGACAGTTTGCGGTTGCCGGCGGACGAGGTCGTCGGGCAGGTGACCGGACAGTTCGAGCCCGGCATGCAGATTGTCACCGTGGCGGCGGCCGCCCGGTCGGCCGACCTGGCGGCCGGGATCGCAAACGAAGCCGCGGCGGCGGTGATCGGGCGGCTCGCTGACTTCGCGCTCGCGGAGCAGGTTCAGGTCGATGCGCGGGTACTGGACCGGGCCACTGCGCCGGCCCGGCCGGTCCTACCGAAACCCACGCTGAACAGCGCGCTGGGTGCGATAGCTGGCCTGCTCGTCGGCCTCGGCCTGGCGACCGCCCGCAATCGATTCGACAACCGGCTGCGCGATGTTCAGGCCGTGGACGCCCAGCTGGGTCTACCGGTGCTGGCGGTCTTCCCGCAACTGCCGCGACGCTTCGTGCCGCGACATGTCCGGATGCTGCGACACGGTGCGGCTACCGTGGCAGCGGACGCCCTGGTCGCAGGCCTCAGCGTCTTCGTCGATTCGCTGCCGGGCCGGCGGATCTTGGTCACCAGCGCCCGACACGACGACGGGAAGGCCATGGTGGCCGCCCTGCTGGCCCTTCGGATCGCCGGCGGCCGCGACGACGTGACTCTCGTCGAAGCTCAGAGCACCGGTCAAGGTGAGCCGCAGCCGGTTGCCGACCGCATCGTGCTGAACTTCATGGAACGCACCTTCGGCCGGCCGGCGATCGCCTCTGTTCCCACCGTCGTCGGTGCGGACCTGGCGGGCCAGTGGTCGATCGGCGGGCAGCTCGACGAGACCATCGGTCGCAAGGACGACGACCTGGTGGTGCACGCGCCGCCGGTCCTGACCGGAACCACGGCGGCCACGCTCGCCAGAAAGGTCGACGCCGTCGTGCTGGTGGTCCGGCGAGGTGACACCGACGCGGCCGACGCCAGGCAGGCCTCGATGCTGATGCGGCATCTTGGTGTGCCGTTCGTCGGTGTCGTCGTCGTCGACGGCGCGACCATGCTGTCCCACCGGTTGTCCGGTCGCACCGACCGATTCGCGGCCCCGGGCTCGGACGGCGGTCGACACCGACGGACGGATCCACCGTCTGGCCCCGAGACTCCGGCCGCTGCAGCCACGCCGACGGCAACGGCTCCTCGAGCGACGCAGTCCGCAGCACTGACCGGCGCTACACAATCAGCGATTCGCACCGAATAGCGGCCATTCGATGCCGGTCAGTAGTAACGTGTTTCAGCAGATGATGGCCACCGGCGTCCGTACGGCCAATCTTGATTGATGAAACCACTTCTCAGAAGGAGTTCAGATGAGCGTCATTCCGGCCCTAGACCCGGAACCCACCGTCATCTCCGCCGGCGACCCACGCGCCTTGTACCTGGACCTCATGAAGCGCGCCCTGACAAGGTACGCCTTCGGCGAATCATGGATCCGTTACCACCCGCGCCGCAATTCATTGCGCAGCACCCTGCTCCGTCAGGGTCAGCGGCTACTCAACCGGCGAGACATGGACATCGTGGTGCGATTCCCGTTCGACGCGGACGAACGCGCGAACGGCCGCGACTGGCCCCCCGAAGCCGAGACGATGATCGGCCTACGGCGACTCGACAACCTTGAACGATGTGTGACTGAGGTGATCAGGAACCAGGTTCCTGGAGACCTGATCGAGACCGGGGTGTGGCGCGGTGGCGCCTGCATCTTCATGCGCGCGCTACTCAAGGCGTACGGGGAAACCGATCGCGTGGTCTGGGTAGCCGACTCATTTCGAGGGCTGCCCCGACCGGATCCCGATCGACTCGAGGATGTAGAGGACGCCCTCTGGAAAGAGCCGTTCCTCGCAGTGCCGCTGGACCGGGTCCAGGCGAATTTCCGCCGGTACGGCCTGCTTGACGACCAGGTCCGGTTCCTGCCGGGATGGTTCGAGGAGACGTTGCCGACGGCCGACGTCGACCGGGTCGCTGTCATGCGACTCGACGGAGACCTGTACGACTCGACGATGGTGGCGCTCGACTCGCTGTATCCGAAGCTCTCCGCCGGCGGCTACGTCATCGTCGATGACTATCACGCCGTACGCGGCTGTCGTCAGGCGGTCGACGACTTCCGGCGCGCTCATGGCATCGACGACGAGCTCCACCAGGTCGACTGGACGTGCCGGTACTGGCGCAAACCGGCCTAGAACTCACCCGTCGGGTGCTCCGACGCCGATACCAACCGGTACCGACCGGAAAGGCCGGCGAGCCGAGGCAGCCAGGTATCGCGGTCCGCACGTCTACTACGGGCGATAGGATCGCGAGGTGACGCGACTGGGTGACCTCGAACGCGCGGTGATGGACGTGCTGTGGGACCGCGACCCGGCAGCCGGTCCGGTCACCGTCCGCGACGTCGCCGAAACCCTGCAGGACCGCGACCTGGCGTACACGACGGTGATGACGGTGCTGGACCGGCTGGCCGGCAAGGGCATGGTCAGTCGGGAGCGCGCCGGCCGGGCGTGGCACTACCAGCCGGCGGCCAGCCGTGAGGCGTACATCGCCCAGTTGATGCTCGACGCGCTGGACCTGGCCGGCAGCCGGGACGCGGCCCTGGTCCGATTCGCCAGATCGGTCACCGGCACCGAAGCCGAAGTGCTCCGGGCCGCGCTCACCGACCAGGCGCAGGCGGCGGACCGGCGGAGTTGACGCTGCCATGGCCTACGGCGCGCACTTCGCCGCGGTGATCCTCGCCTGCTATCTGACCGCCCAGGCGTTGACCCGCTCGGTCTGGTTCGGCCCCGGCTGGACCTGGCGCAGCCCTCGGGTGGCGATCCTCTGCTGGCAGGCGCTCGGTCTGGCGGTCGGGCTGGCCGCGATCGGCGTTCCGCTGGCGGTCGGGCTCGCCCCGTACGGCACCGGGCCGGGCCGCGCCACCGGCCTGTTCGTCGGCGACCTCGCCGCCGGGGTGACCAGCCTGGCCACCGGACACGGCTGGCCGGCGGGCGGCTTCCCGGCCGGGCTGGGGCCGGTCCGGCTGGCGCTGGTCGGCCTCGCCGCCGCGATCGCCACCGTCCTGCTCGGATCCACCGTACGCAGCCTGCTCGCCGCCGAACGGGTCCAGCGCCGGCACCGGGACCTGCTCGCACTGGTCGGCCGCGCCGATCCGGCCGCACCGGGCGCACTGGTGCTCGACCACCCGGGGGCGGCCGCCTACTGCCTGCCCGGGGTTCGGCCGACCGTGGTGGTCAGCGCCGGCACGCTCGACCTGCTCGGCCCCGGCGAGCTCGCCGCCGTGCTCAGCCACGAGCGGGCGCACGCCGACGAACGGCACGACCTGGTACTGCTGCCGTTCACCGCGCTGTGCCGGGCGCTGCCCCGGGTGCGTTGGCTGCGGGCGGCGCACGACGCGGTCGCCCTGCTGGTCGAGATGCGCGCCGACGACAAGGCCCGGCGTCAGCACGCCGACGAGCCGCTCGCCACCGCGCTGCGTCGGTTCGCCAGCGCCGGTAGCCGGATCACCCCGGCCGGTGCGCTCGGCGCCGCCGACCTGGAGCTCGACGCCCGGGTGCAGCGGCTGCTGCTCGCCGGTCCGGCACCCCGGCTGCGGCCGGCGGCCGCGAGTGTGGTCGCCGCCGCGCTGCTCCTGCTGCCCGCGTCGCTGTACCTCAGCTGGTGAGCACCGTCACCGCACCGGCCGACCGGGCCGGTCGCCGCCGGCCGTTCGATCCACGGCTGGTACGCCAGGTGCCGGCGGTGCGGGTACGGCTCGCCCTGCTCGGCGTGCTCGGCGTGGTCGCCGCCGGCCTGATCATCGCCCAGGCCACCACGCTGGCACTGGTGCTGGCCGCGGCCGCCGGTGGCGAGCTGGACCGTGCCGCGCTCGGCGGTTTCGTCCTGGCGGTCACCGGCCGCGCCGCGCTGCTCTGGGCGCAGGGTTACCTCGCCGCCGACGCCGCAGCCGTGGTCAAGGCGCAGTTGCGGGCGGACCTGCTGGCCGCGATCCACCGACGTGGCCCCGCCTGGTTGTCCGGTCAGCGCGCCGGCCAGCTCGCCACCCTGACCGGTCGGGGCGTCGACGCGCTCGACGGCTACTTCACCGGCTACCTGCCGCAGCTGGTGCTGAGCGTGACCGTGCCGGTGGCGGTGCTCGCCCGGCTGGCGTTCGCCGACTGGAGCTCCGCGTTGATCGTCGCGGTCACCCTGCCGCTGATCCCGGTCTTCGGCGCGCTGCTGGGCTGGCACGCGCAGGCCGCGACCGAACGGCAGTGGCGGCGGTTGGCCCAGCTCGGCGGCCACTTCCTGGACATGGTGGCGGGGTTGGCGACGCTGCGGGCCTTCGGCCGGCAGCGGGCGCAGGCCGAGGTGGTACGCCGGATGGCCGACCGGCACCGGGTCGCCACCATGGGTACGCTGCGCATCGCCTTCCTCTCCGGGCTGGTTCTGGAGCTGGTAGCCACCTTGGCGGTGGCGCTGGTCGCGGTGCCGATCGGACTGCGGCTGCTCACCGGTGGAATGGCGCTGTCCACCGCGTTGCTGGTGCTGCTGCTCACCCCGGAGGCGTACCTGCCGCTGCGCACCGCGGGCAGCCGGTTCCACGCCAGCATGGAGGGTCTCACCGTGCTCGACGAGGCGCTCACGCTGATCGGCGAGGACGATCCGGCGCGCGACGTCAGCGGCATAGATCCGGCCCGCGACGCCGACGGCGATCCGGCCCGCGACGCCGCCGACGGCGCGGGCAGGTGGGCGGGCCGAGCGACACCGGCGGTCGTCGGGTCGCCGCCGGCGGAGATCAGGTTCGAGTCGGTCACCGTGGCCTACCCCCGGACCACAGCGCTGCGGGACGTCGACCTGACGATCCGGGCCGGCGAACGGATCGCCGTGATCGGTCCCAGCGGAGCCGGCAAGAGCACCCTGCTGCATCTGCTGCTCGGCTTCGTCACGCCGACCGCCGGCCGGATCACCGTCGACGGGGTCGACCTCGCCGAACTCGACATCGAGCAGTGGCGGCTACGGCTCGCCTGGGTGCCCCAACACGCGCACCTGTTCGCCGCCTCGCTCGCCGACAACATCGCGCTGGGCGCGCCGGACGCCGACCCGGACGAGCTGTCGGCGGCGGTACGCGCCGCCGCGCTCACCGATGTGGTGGCGGCGCTGCCCGACGGGCTGGCCACCCGGCTCGGCGAACGGGGCCACGGGCTGTCCAGCGGGCAGCGCCAACGTGTCGCGTTGGCCCGCGCCTTCCTCCGGGACGCGCCGGTGGTCCTGCTCGACGAGCCGACCGCCCGGCTGGATGGCGCCTCGGAGGCGGCGGTCCTGGCCGGGTCACGGCAGCTGGTCACCGGTCGGACCGCGTTGATCGTGGCGCACCGGCCGGCGCTGCTCGACGGCGTCGAGCGGGTCGTCCGGCTGGACGCCGGCCGGATCACCGGACGCGACCTCGCGGCGGCCGCCCCGTGACCGGCGTGCGGCCGGAGCGGACCGTGCTGTCGCTGGCCCGGCCGTACCTCGGCCGGCTGGTCGGTGCCGGCCTGCTGGCCGCGGCGACCGAGGCGGCCGCGCTCGCGTTGATGGCCACCGCCGTGTGGTTGCTGATCACCGCCGCTGGTCGGCCGCCGCTGGACGCGGTCACCATGGCGATCGTCGGCGTACGGGCGCTGGCGATCAGCCGGGGCGTGCTGCGCTACACGGAACGGTTGGCCGGTCACGACGCCACGTTACGGGTGGTCACCGACGTACGGTTCCGGATCTTCACCGCGCTGGCCGCGCGACGGCCGACCACCGAGGACCGCTCCGGCGACGCCCTCAGCCGGTTGGTCTCCGACGTCGAGGCCGTGCAGGATCTGCTGCTGCGGGTGCTGGTGCCCGGTACCGCTGCGGCCACCGTCGCGGTGCTCGCGGTCGCCGGCGCCGCGACGGTCAGCCCGGCGGCGGCGCTCACACTGGCGGCCGGGCTGGCGGTCGCCGGTGGCGGTCTGCCGGCGGTCGCGGCGCTGCTCACCTGGCGTACGGCTGACCGGGTGGCGCCGCTGCGCGGCGAGTTCGCGGCGGACGGCGCCGATCTGATCCACGGGGCGGCCGACCTGGCGGCGTTCGGCGGCACCGCCGACGCCCTGCGCCGGAGCACCCGGCGGGCCCGGGAACTCGCCCGGCTGGAGCGGCGGCTGGCGGCGACCGGCTGGGCGGTCGACGGCGTCGGCGTGCTCGTCGCCGGGCTGACCGTGGCGGCGGTGACGGTGACCGCGTTGCGCGACGACGTCGGCGGGGTACTGGTCGGCGTCCTCGCGGTCGGTGCCCTGGCCGCCGTCGAGATGAGTCTGGCGCTGGTCGCCGCCGCCCGGCAGTGGGCACAGCTGCGCGGCGGGCTGCGCCGGGTCGCCGACCTGCTGACCGAAGCGGGACAGGCCGACGCCGGACAGACCGACGCCGAGCCGCGTACGACGGAACAGTTCGCGGCCGACCCGGTCGGCGCTGCGGCGGCCGACGGCCGCCGGCCGACGCTGGTGCTCGACGGCGTCACGGTGCGATACCGGGCCGGCGCGTCACCGGCGTTGGACCGGGTCGATCTGTCGCTGCCGCCCGATCGCCGGATCGCCGTGGTCGGTCCGAGCGGCGCCGGCAAGAGCACCCTGCTTGGCGTGCTCACCGGGGCGGTGCCACCGGACGGCGGCCGGGTGACGGTCGACGACGTGGACCTGGCCGACGTGCCGGCCGGAGGGCGGCACCGGCTGGTCGGCGGGCTGCTCGCCGAGGCGTACGTGTTCAACGCCACAGTTCGCGACAACCTGCTGCTGGGCCGGCCCACGGCGACCGACGACGAGCTCGCCGCTGCGGCGGCTGCGGCCGGCCTGTTCGACTGGGTACGCGAGCAGCCGGACGGCTGGCAGACCCTGGTAGGGGCGGCCGGCAGCCGGATCTCCGGTGGACAGCGGCAGCGGCTCGCCCTCGCCCGGGCGCTGCTGGTCGGCCCATCGGTGCTGGTCCTCGACGAACCCACCGAAGGGCTCGACCCGCCGACGGCGGACACGGTGCTGGCGTCGGCGCTGGCCGCCGCCGACGGCCGCAGCGTGGTGCTGGTGACCCACCGGCTGACCGGGCTCGAATCGATGGATGAGATCCTGGTGTTGGACGCTGGCCGGATCGTCCAACGGGGCGACCACGCCGAGCTGACCGGACGGCCCGGCTGGTACCAGGAACAGTGGATCATGCAGCGGGCCGCCGAACAGGGTTACCTGGCGGCAGCCAACTGAGGCGGGACGGGGTCCGGGCATGCCACACGGCGGGCAGCCCACTAGGGTGTGCGCAGAGTCACCCACCCGACAGTCCGGGTCTGGGCGCCGTCACCGGAGAACACACGGAGGTCAGCGTGGCCAAGTTGCCGAACCAGCCCGATGCCGACCGGCGCACGGCCGGATCCGAGGGTCCTGACGACGCGGTGGACGCCGCGACGGCCGACGTCGAAGCAGCGGCCGACACCGTATCCGACCCCGACGACACGGCGCTCGCCGCCGACCGGTCGCTCTGGCAGGACGTACGGATCGACCCGGTCGAGATCGCGTTGCCGGCTGGCGTCGGCTACACGCTGCGCGCCTACCGGCCGTCCGCCGCGTTGACCCCGACCGACATCTCCGAGCGCGAGGAGGATGATCTGTTCGCCGCTCGGCAGCGGGCAGCCGCCGAGGAGGACGAGGACGACGAGTCCGTGGTCATCCTGGACGAGGAGTTCGCCGCAGCGCTCGCGGAGGAAGAGAAGGAGCAGCAGGCCGGGTCAACGAGCAAGTCGGGCAAGGGTGGCAAGGCCGGCAAGGGTGACGCAGCCGGTGGGAGTGACGACGCCGACGAAGTCGCCGATGCGGATGCCGATGTCGATGTCACCGAGTCGGCCGACGGCGGTGAAGAGGTGCCGATCTTCCTCAGCCACCGGGGCAAGCTGCTGCTGTTCCGCGACCCCGAGGCGCTCGTCAGTTTCGTCCGGTCCGGCGCGTCGCACGACCTCGCGCAGCTGGACAGCTGGCCGGATCTGGTCGACCGGCTGCAGCCGGCGGACGTCGCGGCGCTCCCGGAGGACACCTACGAACTCGATCTCGTGGTGGAGAACCTGCGAGGCGGCCACGACGCCTGGGACGCGGCGCTGCTGATCCAGTCCGGCGAGGTCGCGAGGGACCTCGCGTACGCTCTGCGGATGCCCTCAGTGCTGGACATGCTCTCCACCGGATCCAGGCTGGACGATCTTGACGAGGCGCTAAGGTCGACGGTTGACGGCGGCATCGGCGGTTTCATGGCGCGCCGCAAGTTGAAGAAAATCGGGGCACAAACGGCAAGTCTCGGCTGGCGCACGATTATCGGCAAGATCTCTGCCGCTGCGGACTGGCGCGACTGACCCCTCACCAGGGACCATCAGTCCTTGGCATGACGGGTGTCCGGGAGGAGGACGGCGCGGTGGCGCTCGTGCGGGTGTACTGCGGTCTGGCATCGGCGGACCGGGCTGCCCGGTCGGCTTCGACCGGTCCGGCCCTGTCCGCCGCGATAGTCGACGACGCCGGCCGGCTGCTCGACGTCTGCGAGATCGGCGACGACCCGGCTGGCTACGCCCGGCTGAGCTGCATGCTCATCGAGCGGTCGGGTGGCGCGAGCGGAGCTGCCATCGCCGCCGACAGTGACGACCACGTCGTCACCTCGCTGCTGACCGCTGCCGGTCGCCCACTCGCGGTGGCCGACGACGACGCCGCGGACGACTACGCCGAGCGGTTCGCCGACGACGAGTCGCTGGACGAGATGTCCTCCGCGCCGGCCCAGCGGCGCGCCGTCGGGCTGGCCCGGTCGCTCCAGGCCGGGGCGATGTCCGCGGTGGCCCTGCCCGTCTCCCGCGACCTTGTCGCGTACAAGCCGGTGCTGGCCGCGCACGCCGCGTTGGCCAACGGCCGGCAGGCCGCCGCCGTGGCACTGCGCGAGGTGCTCCGGGAGCTGTACCCGGCCGCGCTGCGGGCCTACCCCGACCCGGCCGAGCCGGTCGCGCTCGCGGTGCTCGACGCCCTGCCGGAGCCGGGCATGCTCAGCGGCACCAGCTCACGCAACCGCGAGCTCACCGTCGCCGCTGACGCGGTCGCCGCCCACCTCGCCTCCGACGGGGTGGCCGACGCGCAGACCATCGACGCGGCGGTGACCGCCCTACGGGTGGCGATCGTCGAGTCGCCCCGCCGCAGCACTGTCAACAAGGCGCTCACCTCGGCCACCGCCGAGACGGTGCGGCACGCCGTCGCCGCCGTCCGGGCCTGCGACGCCGCCGCCGATGCCCTGGTCGCCACCCTGACCGCCCGGGTCGTCGCCCCGCCCCCGATCGGCGCGCCGCACGCAGCGCGCCGGGCGGCCGACCCGACCTCCGGGCCGCCGGCACCCGGGCTGCACGCGGTACCGC
>NZ_JBSWXD010000063.1:0-35462 GCF_056160425.1 Micromonospora sp. ABR4_055 | reverse complement strand
ACTTGCATGTGTTAAGCACGCCGCCAGCGTTCGTCCTGAGCCAGGATCAAACTCTCCAACAAAAACTTGTGAAGAAATCAAACCCGGCATTTAAAATGCCAAGGAATCACCAACCAGAAAACCACCACAAACGCAGCAGTCAACCAGCCGGGAACCAAACAAACTTTGGCACTGGCTTATCAAGCACCCTGTTGAGTTCTCAAAGAACAAACACACACCAGCAGAACCACCCACACCAAGCAGGCAACCCCACCAGGGCCATCCGTCCCACCCGACTTCCGCCGGGCACTTTTACTACCTTACTCCGACTCTTTCGCCCCGTCAACCCGGGTTTTTCCGGATCGTGGTGCTTCGTGCCGGTTTGACCACCTGGTCGAGCGCGCCGTGTTACCCGTGCGTTCGAACCTGGTTTTGCAGGCCGGCCGCGACGTCTCCGTCGGCTCGCCCGGTGCCCTGCGGTCATCAACCCTAGCCGGTCGGTCCCGCCGCTCCAAATCGGCCCCGGCCCTGCCGGTGCGATCCTCGCGGCCCCGCCCGCCAGCTCCGCTCGGTGCGAACACCCGGACCTGGAGGTTGTCCCACAGTTCCGGCCGGTCACCTCGGCTGCGTTTGCGGCTCCGGTGTTTCCGTCCGTTCCCCTGCGGGCAGAGAGAAAGTTACGCGCCCGCCCGATCAGTCGTCAAATCGAGCGAACGCGTCCCACGTCACAACGTCGATTGACGCCTATCTGACCAGCTCAACCCCGGCAAACGTGCGCTTGCCGCGCCGCAGCACCAGGAACCGGCCGTGCAGCAGCGTCTCGGCCTGGACCACCGCCTCGACGTCCGACACCCGCTGATTGTTGAGGTAGGCGCCACCTTCGGCGATCGCCCGACGTGCCTCGTTGAGACTGCCGACAAGTCCCGACTCCTTCAACAACGCTGCCACCGCCGGCATCTCGCCGGTCACCGTCAGCAGGCCTGCCTCCCGCAATGCGGCGTGCAAGGTCTCCGGAGCCAGTTCGTCCAGCGACCCTCGGCCGAACAAGGCCTGGCTCGCGGCCACCGCCTGGGCTGCCTCCGCCGGACCGTGCACCAGCGCGGTGAGCTCCTCGGCCAACGCCCGTTGGGCGATCCGCGAAGCCGGCCGGGCCGCCGACTCCCGCTCCAGTTCGGCTATCGTCTCGCGATCCCGGAAGCTGAAGTAGCGCAGGTAGCGCCCGACGTCGCGGTCGTCGACGTTGACCCAGAACTGGTAGAAGGCGTACGGGCTGGTCAGCGCGGCGTCCAACCAGACCGCGCCACCCTCGGTCTTGCCGAACTTGGTGCCGTCCGACCGGGTGACCAGCGGCGTCGTGAAAGCGTGCACCGGGCCGGCTCCACGCCGGCGCACGTAGTCGACCCCTGCGGTGATGTTGCCCCACTGATCGGAGCCGCCGAACTGCAGCAGGCAACCGTGCCGCCGGTGCAGCTCAAAGAAGTCGTTCGCCTGCAGCAGCTGGTAGCTGAACTCGGTGAAGCTGATGCCGCTGTCCAACCGGGCCCGGACCACCTCACGGGCGAGCATCCGGTTGACCGGAAAGTGCTTGCCCACGTCCCGGAGGAACTCGACGACCGACATCGGCCCGGTCCAGTCCAGGTTGTTGACCGCCTGCGCCGCGACCGGCCCGGTGAACGAGACGAACGGCGCGAGCTGGTCGCGGATCCGGTCGACCCAGCCCGCCACCACCTCGGGCGGATTCAGGTTACGCTCACCGCCCTCCTTCGGGTCCCCGATCTGCCCGGTGGCCCCACCGACCAGCAGCAGCGGCCGGTGTCCGGCAAGTTGCAGCCGACGGGCGGTGAGCACCTGAACCAGGTGGCCCACATGCAGGCTGGGGGCCGTCGGATCGAAGCCGACGTAGAAGGTGGTCGGGTCGCGCAGCTGCCGGCCCAGTTCGGTCACATCCGTGGCATCCTGGATCAGGCCTCGCCAACGCAGCTCGTCCAGCACGTCGGGCGTACCGGCCGGGTCTTGTTCGTCCGTCACGGCGCGATTGTCCCTCATCGCGGACCAGCACGGACATCCGGTTTCCGACCTGCGGCGCAGGTCGGACCGAGCCCGCGAGCCCATCGGGACATGTCGTTGACCGGCGTTGGCCGGGCAGGGCGTCCGGCCCGCCGGGCAGGGCCGCCCGGCTCTGACCGGCCGACCGCCGGACGGGGTGCAATGAGAGTGCCGGCAGGGCGGTCGAGCGCCGGCAGAGGGAGCTGACGGTGAACACCATCGAGTCGACGACCGAGCAGCGCGACAGCCGGCAGCCGGTCCCGGTCCCGGTCCCGGTCGAGCCGACCGGATCGATTGGTCAGCCGGCGAAGCAGCCCGGGCTGACCGTACGGCACGTCGACGGCGAGCGGTACGCGGTGCAGGTCCGTGGCCACCAGATCATGGTCGACCAGCCGGTCAGCGGCGGCGGCTCGGACAGCGCACCGACGCCGGTCGAATTGTTCGTCGCCGCGCTCGCGTCGTGTGTGGCGTACTACGCCGGCCGCTACCTGGTCCGGCACGGGCTGTCCCGGGACGGGCTCGCCGTCGGTGCCCGGTACGTGATGGCGGCCGACCGGCCGGCCCGGGTGGCCGCGGTGCGGATCGAGCTGAGCGTTCCGGACGAACTGCCGGCCGGACGCCGGGCGGCGCTACGGGCCGTCGCCGCGCACTGCACGGTGCACAACAGTTTGCTCGACCCACCCGAGGTGGAGATCGAACTGGCCGCTACCTGACCTGAGGCGAGGACGCCGGATCGGCCGGTGTCGGCGGCGACACCGGCCGGCTGAGCGGGTTTCGCGTGGTCGATCACCACGCCGTGCCCGCAACGGGCGGCTGTGGCAGGGTGGCACCGTGGCGATGACACCCGTGAGCCCGGCGGCGCGTGGCGCCCACCGAGCCGTCCGGCTCGAGGATGCCATCCACGCCCTGTTGGAACGCCGGCTGCGGCGACGAGGTTGGGATCTCACGCTCATTCCGTACACCGGCTACGGGGCGCCGGGCTGGGTCCGGGTGATGGCGCGGGTGCTGCTGGGTCGGCCGGATCCCCCGCATCGGCGGGCGAAGAAGGTACGGGGCTGGCGCAGTTTCGCCACCCTGCCGGTCAAGGACGCGCCGGTGGTGATCGAGGCCGGCGGCAAGCGGCACGAGGTCCAGGCTGACCGGGGCGGGTTCGTGGACACCGTCGTGCCGGCCGATCTGGAGCCCGGCTGGACATCGGTACGGCTGCACAGCGGTGACTCCGAGCCGGTCGACGCGCCGGTACGCATCGTCGACCCGCAGGTCCGGTTCGGCATCATCTCCGACATCGATGACACGGTCATGGTGACCGCGCTGCCCCGGCCGATGTTGGCGGCGTGGAACACGTTCGTGTTGGACGAGCACGCCCGAGCCTCGGTCGCCGGAATGGCGGTGCTGTACGAACGCCTGGTCACCGCGCATCCGGGTGCGCCGGTGCTCTACCTGTCCACCGGTGCCTGGAACGTCGCGCCGACTTTGCGCCGGTTCCTGTCCCGGCATCTCTACCCGGCCGGCCCGCTGCTGCTGACGGACTGGGGTCCGACCACCGAACGGTGGTTCCGCAGCGGTCGGGACCACAAGCGCGCCAGCCTGGCCCGGTTGGCGGAGGAGTTCCCGCAGATCCGCTGGCTGCTGGTGGGCGACGACGGGCAGCACGACCCGGAGATCTACGCCGAGTTCGCGGCGCAGCATCCGGACAGTCTGGCGGCGGTGGCGATCCGTCGGCTCTCGCCGACGCAGGCGGTCCTGGCCGGCAATCTGCCGGCACCGGCCGGTGAGACCTCCAGGGCGGCCGGGCCGGGTGGCCGGCGGTGGTTGTCCGCGCCCGACGGCGCCGGCCTGGCGCACCTGCTGCGCGAGGCGCGACTGCTGTGACTGGTCACCCGAGCCGTCGGCTCGGCTGACCGGTCACTCAGGTTGAGGGCGGGGCGTCCGCTGGCCCGGCCTCGACGAGCCGCTGTCGGAGCCGGTCACGGATCTGTTCCGCCGTGTAGGCCCGACGGCGTCGTTCGGCCCGGACGACGACCGCTCCGGTCGCGGCGACCCCGACGAACGCGGCCAGGCCCACTACCTTCCACCAACGCATCCGCCTAGGGTAGTCGAGTGACCGGCGAACCACTCTCCCTCGACGCGGCGGTCGAACTGACCCGCACCGGTGACCTGTGGCTGTTCCGCGGGCGAACGATGCCCGACCGGGCGATCCAGATGACCACGAACAGCCCGGTGAACCATGTGGGGATGGCGGTGGTGATCGAAGATCTCCCGCCGCTGCTGTGGCACGCCGAGCTCGGGCGGTCACTGCCGGACATGTGGTCGGGCACCCACCACAGAGGTGTGCAGCTGCACGACCTGCGCGAGGCGGTCACGGTCTGGGCACGGCGCTACGGTCAGCGGGCCTGGCTGCGGCAGTTGGAGCCGCCCGCCGACAGCGCGATGGAGGATGCCGTGCTACGGACCGTCGCCCGGTTGGACGGCACCCCGTTCCCCTCCACCGCCGCGCTGGCCTGGCGGTGGCTGCGGGGTCGTGCCCCGTCGGTACGGCGGGCGCCGCTGGCCGGCGCGGTACGCGAACGGTTGGCCACCTGGTTGCCGCCGGTTGGTCGGGGCACGGCCGGTGCCGAAGCAGCCGAGGCAGCCGAGGTGTCGGGCGGCGCCGAACTGTCGGCTGACAGTGCCGCCGGCCGGACGGATCTGGAAAGTGTCTACTGCGCCGAGGTGGTCGCGGTGACCTACGAGGCGATGGGGCTGCTGCCAACGGGCCGGCGCACCAACTGGTACGACCCGGGCCGGTTCTGGAGCGGTGACCGACTCCGGCTGAGCGACGGTGCGCAGCTCGGTGTGGAGATCGCGGTCCGGGTTCCGCCGGCGACAGTCGGACGGCGGGCCGCCGACGCATCGGGATGACCGGCGCCGACGACCAACCTGCGAGCGATCAACCGGCTGACGCGTCCGGCCAACCTGCGAGCGATCAACCGGCTGACGCGTCCGGCCAACCTGCGAGCGATCAGCCGGCTGACGCGTCCGGCCGGGACCGGTCCGCCCGGTGGGAACAGCGACTGGCGGTGCCGGTGCTGGTCGCGGCGCTGGCCTCGGTTCCGGCGGTGTTCCTCACCCTCGCTGGCGGGGCGCTGGCAACGGTTGGTGAGGTCCTGCACTGGGCGAGCGGAGCGGTGCTGGTCGCCGAGACCGCCGTACTGCTGGCCTTCTCCGCCGACCGGCTGGCCTGGCTGCGGCGCAACCGCGGACTGGTGACGCTGACCCTGATCGTGGTCCCGGTCACCATCCTGGCGTTGGGGCCGCTGCAGGTGTTCCGCTTGATCTACACGGTAGGCACCTTGCGGCTGGTCCGGGCCCGGCGGATCGTGCGCGCTGTGCTGGTGCTGCACGGCCGGTTCGGGCCGAGCGGGCCGTGGGCGACCGCGTTCGCCCTCGGCGCCGGCGTGCTGGTCGCCGCGTTCGTGGCGATCACGTTGGTGGATCCCACGTCCCGCTCCCGGATGCTGCTGCAGGACTGGTTCGGCTGGACTGGCAGCGGTCACGTGGTCGCGGTCTGTCTGGCCGGAGCGATCGTGTTCGGTGCCACCTGGGTGGCGCTGCGCAACCGTCGCCAGTCCGGGCAGCACGACGACGCGGCGTCGGAGTAGTCCGGCACCGTCGGAGTAGTCCGGCAGCCGCCGACGCCCGGGCGGCCGGCCGCCGCGACTGCAGCGAGGGACAATGGTCGGGTGAGACCGTGGCTGCAGCTGACCAGCGCTGACCTGATCGCCCAACTCCCGGCAGGCGAGGACCAGCAGGTGCACTTCCCGGAGGCTCTGGTCGAGGCGGTGATCGACGAGTACACCACGGCCGGGCAGGCGGTGCTCGACCCGTTCGCCGGCTACGGCACCACACTGGTGACCGCGGCGCGGATGGGTCGACGGGCGACCGGCGTGGAACTGCTGCCCGACCGGGTCGCGCTGATCCGGCAGCGGCTCGCCGGAGCGGCCGGTGCCGAGATCGTCGACGGTGACGCCCGGAAGCTGATCGGCCTGGTCGACGGGCCGTTCGACCTCTGCCTGACCTCACCGCCCTACATGGACGCGACGGACCATCCGGAGAATCCGCTCAACGCCTACGAGACCCTCGACGGTGACTACACCAGCTATCTCGACGAGATCGGTGAGGTCTTCGGTCAGGTCGCCCAGTTGCTGCGGCCGGGCGGCCACGCCGTGGTCAATGTGGCGAACATGCGGGTCGACGGTCGGGTGACCACCCTCGCCTGGGACGTGGGTCGGGTGATCCGCGCCCATCTCACTCTGCTCCAGGAGTCGTTCCTGTGTTGGGACCACCAGCCCGACTGGCTGACCGGCGACTACTGTCTGGTTTTTCAACGGCCGAGCTGAGCGGGCGGTTCTCGACGTCGGTGTGGTCGCCGTCGGTGTGGTCGCCGTCGGTGTGGTCGCCGTCGTCCTGCGAGGATCGGCGCAGCCGTACGCCGCTGATGGCGTGGTGGTCGACGGAAGCGACGGTGAGTGCCCAGCCGTCGACCCGGACCGACTCGCCCACGTCGGTGGGGATGTGGCCGAGCCGGGCCAGCACCAGACCAGCCACGGTGGTGTAGTCGCCGTCCGGCCGGCCGGGCAAATCGACCCCGATGTCCCGCAGGTCGTGTACGGGGAAGGTCCCGGGGACCAGCATGGTGCCGTCCGGCTCGGTGCGTACCGCGCGGATGTCTCGGTCGGTTTCATCGTAGATCTCACCGACGATCTCCTCCAGCACGTCCTCCAGGGTGACGATGCCGTCGACGGCACCGCGTTCGTCGACGACCAGCGCGATGTGCTGGCGGTGGGTCTTGAACCGGCGCAATGCGTCGACCACCGGCAGCGACTCGGGCAGCAGCATGGGCGGGCGGGCGACCGCGTCGACCGGCCGGTCGTCGGGTACGCCGACCAGGTCGCGCAGGTGGATCACACCGACGGTGTCGTCCAGCATCCCGTTGCGGACTACCGGCGCACGGGAGTGACCTGAGGTGGCCAGCACGATTCGGGCCGCCTCGGCGGATGTCCCGCTGTCCAGGGTGAAGACCTCCAGCCGGGGCACCAGCACGGCGCGCAGCCGCCGGTCGGCGATCTCCAGTGCCCCGGAGATGATGGTTTGCTGCTCGGCGCTGAACGCCCGGTGACCGGCCACGATGTCGCGCAGTTCGTCCGGGCTGATCTCATCGCGGGTCGCCTTCGGGTCGCCGCCAGCGAGGCGGACCACGATGTCACTGGTGGCGCCGAGCGCCCAGACCGCCGGCCGGGCCAGGCTGGCCATCATGTCGAGGGGTCGGGCCACCGCCAGGGCCCACCGCTCGGCCCGCTGCATGGCCACCCGCTTCGGGGCCAGTTCACCGAAGACCAGTGTGACGAAGGTGAGCACCAGGGTGATCAGCACGATCGCCGCCGGCTCCGCGGCCCGGCCGAGCACGTCCAGCGCTGGCACCAGCGGCTGCGCCAGCGACACCGCAGCGGTGGCCGAGGCCAGAAACCCGGCCAGGGTGATGCCGATCTGGATGGTCGCAAGGAACCGGTTCGGGTCCTTGGCAAGCTTGGCCAGGACCCGGCCTGTCCGACGGGACCGTTCCAGCCGTTGCAGCTGGCTGTCGCGCAGTGACACCAGGGCGATCTCGCTACCGGCGAAGACCGCGTTCAGCACCACCAGGATCCCGACCAGCGCGAGTTGTGTTCCGTACCCCTGCACGTACGCACCTTCCATCGCCGCCGTCGTGACCCGGATTCCGTCGCCGGTGTGCTGCGGCCTGCTTTGCCCACCTGGGCCGAATGCGAATCCTGCCATCCGTCTGGGTTTCCGGGCCGCTCGGCCCGCCGGTCACCTGGCATCCGGCGTCGCTGTGCCCGGCCGGTGGGCGAAGACCCCTAGCATTTTCTCAGGAAGATTTCGTAGTGTCGGGTCGTATGAGCTGGAAGCATCACCTTGCCGTACGGATCGCCCGGTCGACCGGAATGCAGATCACCCGCCGGGGCGGCCGTCCCGCCTTCGTCCGCCGCCCACACCGGCTGCTACGCCAGCCGGTCTTCATTCTGTCGTCGGTCCGGTCGGGGTCGACACTGCTGCGAATGATGCTGAACAGCCACTCCTCGCTATACGCTCCGCACGAGCTGCATCTGAGCAAGTTGCGGGTGGAGTTCAGTGACCACTACATCACGGACAGCATGGGCGAGTTGGGCTGGGACGCCCAGGAGGTCACCCACCTGCTGTGGGACCGGGTGTTGGACGCGGCGTTGCAGCGCAGCGGGAAACAGGTCCTGGTCGAGAAGACTCCGCACAACGTGTTCATCTGGCCCCGGATCGCCCAGGTGTGGCCGGACGCGCGGTTCGTGTTCCTGCTACGCCACCCGGCCGCGATCATCGACTCGTGGACCAGGGCCCGACCCCAGCAGACGCCGCAGGAGGCAGTTGAAAGCGTCGGCCGGTACCTGACCAAACTAGCCGAGGCACGCCGGGTGCTTCCCGGACACACGGTCCGCTACGAGGATCTGGCCGACGATCCGACGACCGAGACCCGGCGCATCTGCGAGTTCCTCGGTCTGGAGTGGGAGCCGGACATGGTGGAGTACGGCCGATTCGACCATGGCCGGATCAAGGCCGGGCTGGGTGACTGGACCGGACGGATCCGTACCGGAACGGTCCAGCCGCCCCGGGAACTGCCGGCCGACGTGGCGCTGCCGGCTCCGCTGTTCGAGGTGGCCCAGAGCTGGGGCTACCCGGCCCGCCGGGACGACTGAAGGCCGAGGTGCACCGCGGCGGTGGCCTTGCGGAACGCCTCGACGGCGCCGACCGGATCGCCAGTGTCGGCCAGCACGTCACCGAGTTCGGCCCAGGCCCGGGACGCCTGCCGCGAGGCGCGCAGCCCGCCGAGGGTCGCGGCGGCGCCGGCGAACATCTCCCGGGAACCGGTGATGTCGCCGGCGGCCGCCAGCGCGGCGGCGAGGGCGGTCTGCGCCCGGGCCCGCTCCAGATGTGCCTGCCCGCCGAGTTCGGCCAGCGACCGCCGGGCGCTGCGCACCGCGCCGGCCGCGTCGCCGTCCAGTAGCAAGGTACGCGACAGTTCGGTCAGTACGTAGCCGCGGTCGATCCCGCCGCCGACCTCGGTGAGCTCGCGCAGCGCCCGTTCGAACGTCGTGCGGGCCTCGTCGATGCGGGGTGGCGTGTGGCTGAGCAGGATGCAGCCGTACGCGGTGAGCAGCCGGGCGGCGCTGCGTCGGTCCCGGTCCTGGCGGAAGAAGGCCAGCGCCTCCTCGGCGAGTTCCAGTGCCTCGCGGTAGCTGCCCTGTTCGCAGGCGACCTGGCTGGCGTTCCAGAGCACCGCGGCCCGGGCCCGGGGTGAGCCGATCCGGTCGGCGCGCTGCAGGCCTTCGTGGAGCAGCCGTTCGGCCTGTCTCAGGTCGCCCAGCTCGCAGTGGGCGGCTGCGACCGTGGCGAGCAGCCGGACGGCGTCCTCGGACTCCCAGGCACCGAGGCGGTCGACGCGGTCCAGGGTGCCCATCCCGACCTCGATCACCCGCTGCAGTTCGCCGAGCTCGTAGAGGCACCGGATCCAGCTGATCACCATGCCGAGCGAGGCGACGAACGCCGGGCCGTCGGGGTTGTCGCGCAGCAACGACTCGTACTGCTGGGCGGCTTCGACCAGTCGGCCCTGCTCGGCCAACGCGCGGGCCAGGCCGAGCTGCGCCTCGGTCCGGGTCAGCGGGTCCGGCGCGGCGGTGGCCAGGACGCTGCTGAACTGCCGTTCCGCCTCGGTCGGGTCTCCGGCTTCGATGGCGAGCCGACCGTACGACAGGGTCAGTGCGGCGGGCCTGGTGGCGACCGCGTCCGCTTCCCCGGCGAGCTCGGCCACCGAGCAGCCGAGGGTCTGCGCCAGCTGGCGTAGCACCTCCGGCTTGGGCGACCGGCGCCCGGCTTCGAGTAACGATATGTAGCTGACCGACAGGCTCCCCCGGGCCAGCTCCCGCTGGGTCATGTTGCGCGCGACCCGCAGGGCTCGCAGCCGTCGGGGGAAGTCCGGGTGAACTTGTTGACTCATGTCCAGCCCCCTCATCTACTGCACGGAGGTTTATACCACCGTCGAGGAGTGTCGATTAAGTTGTTCCGCTTGGCGTTCGCCGTCGCGTTCGTCGCCGTGTTGGCCGGGGTCGGCGGCACGGCGGGACCGGGTGCGCTGTCCGGGTCGGTCGGGTCCGCGCGGCTGGCCGTCCTGCTGCGGAATCGAACACCAGATCCTGTCAACTCATTGACTGCCTGACAGTCAACTGCCTACTCTTCCGGAGTCAACCGCTCCGGAGGTCGCCTGTGTCCGAGCCCTCGTACCACCCCGGTCCACGGCTCTCCCAGCAGGAGACCGCAGTGCTGGTCGCCTACCTGTCCGGGCTGACCATGGTCGCCGCCGCCCGCCGCGTCGGCGTCGGTCTCGGCACCGCCAAGCAGTACCTCGAGCGGGTCAAGCGCAAGTACGCCGCCGCCGGCCGCCCCGCGCAGACGAAACTGGAGCTTGCCCGGAGGGCGGTCGAGGACGGCCTGCTGTCGTGGACGGAGCAGCCGTCGCGTCGCGCCGGCTGACGACCTGCTGCCGCACCGATCGCCCGTCATCCGGTCGCGGTCGGCGCCCCGGTCCGGCCGCCGCGCGGCCGGGGAGCGGCCCGACGGTACGCGCTGACCGTCGGCTCGCCGGCCAACCAGAAGCGCCACGGCGTGTGCGGGGCCGCGCCCACCCCCACCCGGGGACCGGTACGGACAGCTCCGGCCGGGACGGGCACCGGCGGTGGCGTCAGCGACACCGGACCGACGCCGTCGAGCAGCGACGTACCGTTCGCCGTGCCGTCCAGCCCGAGCGCGGCCATCAGCCGGGCCGGACCACGGGCCAGGTCCCGGTCCGACACCCACAGGCCACGCCGCCGCCGGGCCGACCCGTGACCCGCGACGATCTCGCCGGCCCGCAGCAGCACCGCCGCCGCCTGTCCCGGCGGGCCGGTGACCACGTTGCCGCACCAGTGCATTCCGTAGCTGAAGTAGACGTACAGGTGACCGGACGGCCCGAACATCGGGGCGTTACGCGGCGTACGGCCCCGGTGGGCGTGCGAGGCGGGGTCGGTGCCGACCCCGGCGTACGCCTCGACCTCGGTGAGCCGGACCTCGACGTCGCTGACGGCGACCCGGCAGCCCAGCAACGCGCGGGCCGCGGCGTCGACCGGTCCGGCGAGCACCGTCGCGAGATCGCCGACCGGCGCGGGTGGTCTCATGGTGCCAGCACAGCACAGCGACCCAGCACACCATCACCGCCCGGGAGCGACCGATGAGTCCCGCCGACACCCCGCCACCGCCGTACTACCTGGTGGTCTTCGCCTCCACCCGCACCGACGACGACCACGGCTACGCGGCCACCGCCCGCCGGATGGTGGAGCTCGCCGCCACGCAGCCGGGCTTCCTGGGCGTGGACAGCGCCCGGGACCCCGACGGGGTCGGCATCACCGTCTCCTACTGGCGTGACGAGGAGTCGATCGCCGCCTGGCGTCGACACGTCGAGCACCTGATCGCCCAGGCCGACGGCAGGGCCCGGTGGTACGCCAGCTTCGCGGTGCACGTGGCCCGGGTGGAACGGGCCTACCGGTTCCCGCCGCCCACCCGGTGACCCGGACCCGGCCGCCGGTTGGGTCAGCGGGGCACCACCGACTCCGCCGCCCACCGGCGCCACCCGGACAGCTGCTCCGTGACGGCGGCCAACTGGTCGGACACCGGACCGGGGCCGGTCGAGCCCGGCGTGGTCCGCACCGCGAGCGCCGACCGTACCGAGAGCACGTCCCGGACACCGGCGTCAAGGTGCTCGCTGACCAGCCGCAGATCGTCGTCGGAGACCTCGTCGAGCGCGCACTCACGGGCCGAGCAGAGCGCCACCAGCTTGCCGGTGACCTCGTGCGCGTCCCGGAACGGCACACCCTTGCGGACCAGCCAGTCCGCCACCTCGGTGGCCAGGGTGAACCCGGCCGGGGCGGCGGCTGCGAGCCGGTCCACCCGTACCGTCATGGTAGAGATCATCCCGGCCAGGGCCGGGAGCAGCAGTTGCAGGGTGTCGACGGCGTCGAACGCCGGCTCCTTGTCCTCCTGCATGTCCCGGTCGTAGGTCAGCGGCAGCCCCTTGAGCATGGTCAACACCGCCACCAGCCCGCCGACGAGGCGGCCGGACTTGCCCCGGGCCAGCTCGGCGATGTCAGCGTTCTTCTTCTGCGGCATGATCGACGACCCGGTGGCGAAGGCGTCGTCGAGCTCCACCCAGCCGAACTCCTGCGAGGTCCAGAGCACCACCTCCTCCCCCAGTCGGGACAGGTGCACCCCGACCATCGCGGTGGCGAAGAGGAACTCGGCGGCGAAGTCCCGGTCGGCGACCGCGTCCATCGAGTTGGCGAACGAGGTCCGGAACCCCAGCTCCTTGGCGACCGCTACCGGATCCAGCGGAAGGCCGGAGCCGGCCAGCGCGCCGGCACCCAACGGTGACACGGCGGTACGCGCGTCCCAGTCGCGCAACCGGTCCAGGTCACGCAGTAGTGGATGGACGTGGGCCAGCAGCCAGTGCCCGAACGTCACCGGCTGGGCGTGCTGCACGTGGGTCATCCCTGGTGCCGGAGTCTCCAGGTGCCGCTCGGCCTGCTCGACCAGAGCAGCGGCCAGCTCGACCAGCTGTGCGGCCAGGCCACGGGCGTGGTCCCGCAGATACAGCCGCAGATCGGTGGCGACCTGGTCGTTGCGGGACCGGCCGGCGCGCAGCTTGCCGCCGAGCGAGCCGAGCCGCTCCAGCAGGCCGCGTTCCAGCGCGGTGTGCACATCCTCGTCGTCCACGGTCGGCCGGAACGACCCGGAGGCGCAGGCCGCCTCCAGGTCGTCCAACGCGGCCAGCATTCGACCCAGTTCGTCCGGATCGAGCAGGCCGGCGGCGGCCAACACCCGGGCGTGTGCCCGGGAGCCGGCGATGTCGTACGGGGCCAGCCGCCAGTCGAACTGGACGCTGACCGACAACCGGGCCAGCGCCTCGGCCGGCCCGCCGGCGAAGCGGCCACCCCACAGGCTGGTGCGGTTCGGGCTGGCGGTGTTCTCGGTCAGGCTCTTGTCGTCCACAGCGACCATTGTCGGGGTCAGGCCTGCGAGCCGGGCAGCCGGGTTTGCCCGCCGGGGCCGGCGAGCCGCGTGTCGCGGGCGGTGGCCAGCCGGCTGGACAGCCCCCACAGCTGCACGAAGCCCTTCGCCTGGCTCTGGTCGAAGGTGTCACCGGTGTCGTAGGTGGCCAGGTTGAAGTCGTACAGGCTGGCCTCGGAACGCCGGCCGACGACGACCGGCCGCCCGCCGTGCAGCACCATCCGGACCTCGCCGGTGACGTGCCGCTGGGTCTCGTCGATGAACGCGTCGAGGGCCTGCTTGAGCGGGGAGAACCACAGGCCGTCGTAGACCAGCTCGCCCCAGCGCTGGTCCACGGTCCGCTTGAACCTGGCCACCTCGCGCTCCACGGTGACGTTCTCCAGCTCCTGGTGGGCGGTGATCAGCGCGATCGCGCCCGGTGCCTCGTACACCTCGCGGCTCTTGATCCCGACGAGCCGGTCCTCGACCATGTCCAGCCGCCCGATGCCCTGCGCGCCGGCCCGCCGGTTGAGCTCCACCACCGCCTGGTACGGGGTGACCGTCTCGCCGTCGACCGCCACCGGCACGCCGGCGTCGAAGGTGATGGTCACCTCGTCGGCGTCGCGCGGCGCGGCCGGGTCGGCGGTGTAGGAGTACAGGTCCTCGATCGGGGCGTTCCAGATGTCCTCCAGGAACCCGGTCTCCACCGCCCGGCCCCACAGGTTCTGGTCGATCGAGTACGGCGACTTGTGTGACACGTCGATCGGCAGCCCCTTCTCCTCGGCCAGCGCGATCGCCTTGTCCCGGGTCCAGGCGAAGTCCCGGGCCGGGGCGACCACCTTCAGCTCCGGCGCGAGCGCGCCGATTCCGACCTCGAAGCGGACCTGGTCGTTGCCCTTGCCGGTGCAGCCGTGCGACACCACGGTGCCACCGTGCTCACGGGCCGCCGCGACCAGATGCTTGACGATCAGCGGCCGGCTCAGCGCCGACACCAGCGGGTAGCGGTCCATGTAGAGGGCGTTCGCCCGCAGCGCCGGCAGGCAGAAGTCGGCGGCGAACTCGTCGCGGGCGTCGACCACCTCGGATTCGACGGCGCCGCAGTCCAGCGCCCGCTGCCGGATGACGTCCATGTCCTCGCCACCCTGGCCGACGTCGACCGCGACGGCGATCACCTCGGCGCCGAGTTCCCCGGCGAGGTACGGGATGGCGACCGAGGTGTCCAGGCCGCCGGAGTAGGCGAGTACCACCCGCTCAGTCATGATGTCGTGCTCCTCGGTTGAATGTGCGTATCGGGTAGATCAGATGGTGGTCGGGTCGGTCAGGCGGTGGGGCGGATCAGGGAGTGGTCGGGCCGGGCGGGGTGGCGGCCCAGGTGGAGAGCTTGCCGGCCAGGTCAGCGCCGCCGACCGGGTCGCGGGCGACGACCAGGATCGTGTCGTCACCGGCGATGGTGCCGACCACGTCCGGCAGCCCGGACCGGTCCAGCGCGCTGGCCAGGAACTGCGCCGCACCCGGCGGGGTACGCAGCACGCAGATGTTGCCACTGGCGTCGACTCCGGTGAGCAGCTCGTGCAGCAGCCGGACCAGGCGGGCCGGGGCCTGCTCGGCGGGGCGCAGCGTCGGGTTGCCGTCCTCCGGGATGAGGTAGACCGCCGGACCTCCGTCGCGGCCACGTACCTTCACCGCGCCGAGTTCCTCCAGGTCCCGCGACAGGGTCGCCTGGGTGACCTGCATGCCGTCGCTGGCGAGCAGCTCGGCCAGCTCGGTCTGGGACCGGACCGTCCTGGCCCGGATCAGCTCGGTGATCCGGGCGTGCCGGGCGGTCCGGGTCGCAGGCCCGGTCACGACGGCCCGCCCGGCTGGCCCAGCAGCCAGGCGAGCAGCGCCTTCTGCGCGTGCAGCCGGTTCTCCGCCTGGTCGAACACGGCGCTGCGCGGGCCGTCGAGCACCTCGTCGGTGATCTCCTCGCCCCGGTGGGCGGGCAGGCAGTGCAGCACGATCGCCTCCGGCGCGGCGGCGTCGAGCAGGTCCAGGTTGACCTGGTACAGCCAGAACGGGGTACGCCGGTCCCGACCGTCGGCTTCCTGACCCATCGACGTCCAGGTGTCGGTGGCCACCACGTCGGCGCCATCGACCGCCTCCTTCGGGTCCCGGATGACCTGCACCGAACCGCCGGTCCAGGCGGCGATCTCCCCGGCCCGGGAGACCACCGACGGGGACGGGTCGTACCCGGTCGGCCCGGACACCCGCACGTGCATCCCGGCGGTTACCCCGGCAAGCAGGTAGGAACTGGCCATGTTGTTCGCCGCGTCGCCGACGTACGCCAGGGTCCGCCCGGTGGTGCCGCCACAGTGTTCCCGCACGGTCAGCAGGTCGGCGAGCAGTTGGCAGGGGTGGAACCCGTCGGTGAGCGCGTTGACCACCGGCACGCTCGCCCCTGCCGCGACCTCGGCGAGGCGGTCGTCACCGAAGGTGCGCATCACGATCGCCGACACGTACCGCGACAGCACCCGACCCGCGTCGGCCAGGGTCTCGCCCCGGCCGAAGTGGGTGGCCTGGGTGTCCACCACGATCGGGTTGCCGCCCAGCTCGGCGATGCCGACGTCGAACGACAGCCGGGTCCGCAGGCTCTGCTTGTCGAACAGCACCGCCACCGAGCGGGGGCCGGCCAGCGGCCGGTGGCCGTAGCGGTCGGCCTTCATCGCGGCGGCAAGGTCCAGCACCGCCGCCTGCTCGGCGGGGCTGAGGTCGTCGTCGCGCAGCAGATGCCGGGTCACGAGCCTTCTCCTGTAGTGGTGGCGGCGTCCAGTGCGGCCGGCAGCGCGGCGAGGAACCCGTCGGCCTCCTCACCGGTGAGGATCAGCGGCGGAGCCAGCCGGATCACGTCCGGCTGGGCCGGGTTGACCAGGAAGCCGGCGTCCCGCAGGGCGACCGCAGCCGCCGGCGCGACCGGCGCGGTGAGCACCACACCGAGCAGCAAACCGGCACCACGTACCGAGGCGACCAGCGGGTGGCCGAGCGATTCGACGCCCCGGCGCAGTTGCTCACCGACCCGCTTGACGTGGTCGAGCAGCCCTTCGGCGGCGATGGTACGTAGCACGGCGAGCGCGGCGGCGCAGCAGACCGGATTGCCGCCGAAGGTGCTGCCGTGACTGCCCGGGGTCAGCAGCGCGGCTGGCGTGCCCACGTCGGCGACCTGGGTGTCAGCGAAGGCGATGCAGGCACCGATCGGTAGCCCGCCGCCCAGCCCTTTGGCGAGGGTGACGACGTCCGGGACGACGCCGTCGGCCTGGTGGGCGAACCAGTGACCGGTCCGCCCGACCCCGGTCTGCACCTCGTCGAGGGTGAACAGGGCACCGTGCCGGCTGGTGATCTCCCGGGCGGCGGCCAGGTAGCCGGGCGGCGGCACCACCACGCCGGCCTCGCCCTGGATCGGCTCCAGGATCACCATCGCGGTGCGGTCGGTGACGGCGGCGGCAAGCGCCTCGGTGTCGCCGTACGGCACATGGGTGACCTCGCCGGGCAGCGGCCGGAACGGGTCGGCTTTGGCCGGTTGCCCGGTCAAGGCCAGGGCCCCCATGGTCCGGCCGTGGAAGCCGTCGTGGGTGGCGACGACGTGGGTCCGACCGGTACGCCGGGACAGTTTGAACGCGGCCTCGACCGCCTCGGCCCCGGAGTTGCAGAAGAACACCGCGCCGGGGCGTCCGGTGAGGGCGAGCAGCAGTTCGGCCAGGGCCACCGGCGGCTCGGCGACGTAGAGGTTGGAGACGTGTCCGAGGGTGCCGATCTGCCGGGTGACCGCCTCGACGACCGCCGGGTGGGCGTGCCCGAGCGAGTTGACCGCGATGCCGCCCAACAGGTCGAGGTAGCGTCGGCCGTCCTCGGCGACGACGGTCGCGCCCTCGCCGTGCACCAGCGCCAGCGGTGGTGTGCCGTAGTTGTCCATCAACGATGCGGACCAGCGGTCCCGCAGCGAGGCCATTCAGGACTCCCCGTCGTTCGTCGGGTCAGTGACCATGGTGCCGAAGCCCTCCGAGGTGAAGACCTCCAGCAGCGTCGAGTGGGCCACCCGGCCGTCGACGACGTGCGCGGCGGGTACCCCGCCGCGTACCGCCCGCAGGCACGCCTCCATCTTCGGCACCATGCCGGCGGCGAGGGTGGGCAGCAGGTCGGCCAGGTCGTCGGCGGTGATCCGGCTGATCAGGCTGGCGGTGTCAGGCCAGGCGGCGTACAGGCCGGGCACGTCGGTGAGCACGACCAGCTTGCGGGCCTGCAGTGCGACGGCCAGCGCGGCGGCGGCCGTGTCGGCGTTGAGGTTGTGCAATACGCCGTCCACGTCCGGCGCCACCGTGGAGATCACCGGAATTCGGCCGGCCGAGATGATGTCGGCGACCGCCGACGGGTTGACCGTGTCGACGTCGCCGACCTGGCCGACATCGACCGGTTCGCCGTCGACGTACGCGGGGCGGCGGATGGCGGTGAACAGGTGGGCGTCCTCGCCGGACAGCCCGACGGCGTAGGGTCCGTGCTCGTTGATCAGACCGACGAGTTCCCGGCCGACCTGGCCGACGAGTACCATCCGGACGACGTCCATCGCCTCCGGGGTGGTGACCCGCAGCCCGCCCTTGAACTCGCTGGCGATGCCGAGCCGGCGCAGCATGCTGGAGATCTGCGGCCCGCCGCCGTGCACCACGACAGGTCGGATACCGGCGTAGCGCAGGAAGACCATGTCGGCGGCGAAGGCCCGCTGCAGCTGCGGGTCGATCATGGCGTTGCCGCCGTACTTGACGACCACGGTGGCCCCGTGGAAGCGGGCCAGCCAGGGCAGCGCCTCGATCAGGGTGGCGGCCTTGGTCTGGGCGAGGCTGAGATCGCGGCTCAGCGCGTCGTGCGGCGCGGGCGGCCGGGCGGTGTCGGTCATGTCGAGTACGCCGAGTTCTCGTGCACGTACGCGTGCGACAGGTCGTTGGTCCAGATGGTCGCGGTGGCGGCACCGGCGTGCAGGTCGATCCGGATGTGCACCTGCCGGCCGGTGAGGTCGACCTGGTCGCGGGGTGCGGCGGCGGCCCCGTCCCGGCAGATCCACACGTCGTTGATCGCCACGTCGAGCTGGTCGGGGTCGAACACCGCGCTGGTGGTGCCGACCGCCGCGAGGATCCGCCCCCAGTTGGGGTCGTTGCCGAACAGCGCCGTCTTGACCAGACTGTTGCGGGCCACCGCCCGGCCGACCTGCACCGCGTCGGTCTCGCTGGCCGCGCTGACCACCTCGATGGCGACCTCCTTGCTGGCGCCTTCGGCGTCGGCGATCAGCTGCCGGGCCAGGTCGGCGCAGGCGGCGGTGACCGCAGCGGTCAGCTCCCCGGCCGACGGGGTGACCCCGGAGGCGCCGCTGGCCAGCAGCAGCACCGTGTCGTTGGTGGACAGGCAGCCGTCGGAGTCGATCCGGTCGAAGGTGGTGCGGCAGGCTTCGCGCAGCGCGGCGTCGAGGTCGGCGGCGTCGACGAGCGCGTCGGTGGTCAGTACGCAGAGCATGGTGGCCATGGCCGGGGCGAGCATGCCCGCGCCCTTGGCCATCCCACCGACCCGCCAGGCCGGTCCGCCGGTGCTGGCGGGGCCGGCGTCGACGACGGTGGTCTTCGGCCGGGTGTCGGTCGTCATGATCGCCTCGGCGGCGGCCGGTCCTCCGTCGGCGGAGAGCCCGGCGGCGGCCGCGGTCACTCCGGCGAGCAGCTTGTCCACCGGCAGCCGTTCGCCGATCAGCCCGGTGGAGCAGACCGCGACCTCACCGGCCCCGACGTCCAGGCCGGTGCCGGCCCCTGTGCCGCCCGCTTCGGTGAGCGTCGCGGCGACGTGTTCGGCGGTGGCGTGAGTGTCCTGGAATCCGGCCGGCCCGGTGCAGGCGTTGGCGCCGCCGGAGTTGAGCACCACCGCCCGCAGCGCACCGGCCCGCAGCACCTGCCGGCTCCACAACACCGGTGCGGCCTGCACCCGGTTGGCGGTGAAGACCCCGGCGGCGGCCGTGGCCGGTCCGTCGTTGACGACCAGGGCGACGTCGACGGCGCCTCCGCTCTTCAGCCCGGCGGCCACCCCGGCCGCCCGGAACCCGTTCGGCGCGGTCACCGTCATGGCGCGATCCCCAGAGTAGTCAGGCCGGTGCTCTCCGGCAGACCGAGCATCAGGTTGGCGCACTGTACTGCCTGACCGGCGGCACCCTTGCCGAGGTTGTCGATGGCGCTGGTCACGATCACCCGTCCCGAGTCGACGTCGGTGGTCACCTGCAGTTGGCAGGCGTTGGATCCGAGGGTCGCGGCGGTGGCCGGCCAACTGCCGGCAGGCAACAGGCGCACGAACGGCTCGTCGGCGTACGCGGCGGTCAGCGCCTCGCGCGCGGCGTCGGCCGGGTCGGCGGCGGCGTCGGTCGGGCGGGCGGTGACCGTGGCCAGGATGCCGCGCGGCATCGGAGCCAGCACCGGGGTGAAGGACAGGCTGGTCGCGCCGGTGGCCTGCTTGATCTCCGGGACGTGCTGGTGGGCGCCGACCTTGTACGGTGACAGGCTGCCCATCACCTCGCTGGCCAGCAGGTGGGTCTTGGCGGACCGACCGGCACCGGACGTGCCGCTGGCGGCGACCACCACGACGTCGTCGGGGGCGACCACTCCGGCGGCGATCAGCGGCGCGAGCGCCAGGGTGGTGGCGACGGCGTAGCAACCGGTGGCGGCGACCCGGTCGGCGGCGGCGATCCGGTCCCGCTGGCCGGGCAGCTCCGGAAGCCCGTACGTCCAGGTGCCGGCGTGCTGGCCGCCGTAGTAGCGGGACCAGGCGGCGGCGTCGCTGAGCCGGTGGTCGGCACCGAGGTCGACGACCTTGACGTCGGACGGCAGGGTGGCGGCGAGCGCGGCCGACTCGCCGTGCGGCAGAGCCAGAAACACCAGGTCCGCTGCGGCCAGGTCGGCCGGATCGGTGGCGACGAACACCAGGTCGAGGCCGGCCAGATGCGGATGCACGGCGGCGACCGGCGCCCCGGCCTGGCTGTGCGCCGTGGCGGCGACCAGGTCCAGCTCGGGGTGCCCGGCGATCAGCCGCAGCAGCTCTCCCCCGGCGTACCCGCTTGCGCCGGCGACGGCGACCCGGATGCCCATACCCACCTCCGCATTTCTATGCAGAGGACGGTATCAGGATGCATCCGGGCCGACAAGACCCTTTCCACCTGCCTGCCAGGTGCCCGCCGCGCCGCCCGTCAGGTGTCGACGACCTCCACGTCGCGCCAGAAGGCGACCCGGTCCCGGACCATGTCGGCCGCCGGCAGCGGTGCCGGGTAGTACCAGACCGCGTCGGCGCTGCGTTGACCATCGCGCTCCAGCGAGTAGTAGGACGCGTCGCCCTTCCATGGACAGTGGGTGTGGGTGTTCGACTCACGTACCAGGTCGTCACGCAGCGACGACCGGGGAAAGTAGTGGTTTCCCTCGACGACGACCGTGTCGTCGCTCTCGGCGATCACAAGTCCGTTCCAGATTGCCTTCGGCATGAGACCCAGCGTAGGCCGTCGATCGTTATCCCGCCCATCCGTCGGATGCCGGTGACCAGAAACCCCGCACCCGCGAACACTGTAGACCGCAGGGCTTCGCGTCGGTATTATGTTGTCGAACCGTGCCGGACCGGCTCCGTCACCGTCTCGACGTTCACTGGGTCCTCATCCACACCCACCGGTGCCCGCCCCACCTCAATCAAGCGGACAACGGCCGGCCTCCGAGCAAGAGGAAGTTCCGTTGACACGACACCTCCGACGGATCGCGACGTACATCGCCGTGGCACTACTGACCGCAGGCGGGCTGACCTTCATTTCAGCACCACCAGCGCGGGCATTCGGCGGCGAGACGTTCGGCTGCCGCGTCGCTCCCGGGGCCGACCTCGTCTGGCGATCGATCTGCTACAACAATCAACCGGCGGGCGCCTACAACGCTGGCTTCGCAGTGCGGAACGCCTCCGGCACCGGATACACCTACTCTTGGAGCATCAGCGGCTCGTACTTGTACGTGATCACCGGCTGCACCACGACGTCCTCCGACTGCGCCCTGGCAATGCCCAACGCGGACGGCGCCGTTCAGGTCACTGTGACCTATACGCTAGCCGGCCAGAGCGCTACTAGCTCAGCCACCGCCGTCATCAGACAGTTCTGCGGCACGCACCTCTGCTGAGCGACCGGCCGGTGCGGGTCACGGAACCGACCGCTGATCACGGAACCGATCGCTGATCACGGGACCGATCCCAGCAGGATCAGCAAACCCGCCACGGCCCCCAGCAGCGCGGCAACCAAGCCAAGACCCTCCCAGGTGTGACGGGTGAGTGTCGGACCGCGACCCGGCGGCACCGCCACGACCGAAGCGCTCTGGCGGTCGCCGACCGGATTACGTGGTTGCGCACCCAGTAGCCGCTCGATCTTGTCCAGGCGGTGCAGGTCACAGCCGAGGAGCAGGCCATACCCAAGGTACGGGCAGTCGCCGTCGCGCCACAGCGGCTCGCCGCACCGGGCGGGGATGGCGAGGACCGCGTACGGCAGCCCGACGGTGAGCGTGAGGAACCAGCCCCAGTGCGGCTGGCCGCTGGCGAACGCCGCCAGCGCCAGCGCGGCGATCGACGCGCCGACGGCCAGTCGCTTCGTCCGCCATTCGGGCATGCCCGCATCCTAGTCGGAGGGTCGACCGGCCCGACGACCACATCGGAGCCCGGGTCCGACCTCGGGACCTGCGCCCCGCGCGGCCCAGCGGCCCACCACAGATATCGACGAGCCTCTATTATTATCGGTCGGCCCGACGTCCGGTCGGGCCGACCGACAAGGAGGGTGGCGTGCGTCCCAGCGACAATCACACCGGCTCGTCCAACTCAGCTGTCCCGGACCGGCGTACCCGATCAGCGGGACGGACGGCGGCGTTCAGCGGGGGTGCTGTCCTGGCCATCACGGTCGCGGCCGCGCTCGCCGCGACCAGCGGCGGCGCCGCACCGCCGGCTCCCGCTGCGACCACCGGCCCGGCCGGCCCCGCCCGGCACCCGGCCACCTGGGTCGCCGCCTGGGCGCCCAGCCCGGTCGAGGGCAGCACCATCCCCTGGTCGGACTGCCCGGCCGGAGACGGTCTGGCCGACCAGACGGTGCGCAACGTCGCCTTCGTCAGCGCCGGTGGCCGGGCCGTCCGGGTACGGATCACCAACACGTTCGGCACCCGGGAGCTGACCGTCGGCCGGGCCTCGGTCGCCGTGCAGCACGACGGCGCGACCGCCGTGCCCGGCTCGATGCGGGAGCTGGCCTTCGGCGGCAGCCACGAGGTCACCGTCGCCGCTGGCGGTCGGGCGCTGAGCGACCCGGTCCCGCTGCGGGTCGCCGCGCTGAGCACCCTGCTGGTCAGTGTGTACGTACCGGAGCCGACCGGACCGGTGACCAACCATCCGTTCACCGCCCAGGGCAACCATCTGGCGGCGGGCGACCGGGCCGCCGCGCCGACCGCCGACGGGTACGCCGACACGCCATGCTGGATGCTCGTCGACGGGATCGACGTGCAGGCCGATCCCCGGGTCGTCGGCTCCGTGGTCGCGCTCGGCGACTCGATCACCGACACCGGCAACACCACCGGCAACGCCAACCGGCGCTGGCCCGATTACCTGGCCCGTCGCCTGCACGACCAGCGCGGGCCCATCCTGTCGGTGGTCAACGCCGGACTCGGCGGCAACCGGCTGCTCGCCCCACGTGACGGGGAACCGTACTGGGGGGTGCCGGCGCTGGCCCGGCTGGAACGCGACGTCTACGCGCAGACCGGAGTCCGGGCGGTGATCCTGCTGGAAGGCACCAACGACATCGGCTACAGCGCCCCGGCCGCCGACATCATCGCCGGCTACCGGCAGGTGATCGCGCAGACCCGGGCCCAGGGACTGCCGATCCTCGGCGGCACTGTGCCACCGTTCGGTGGCTCCTTTTTGGACACCCCCGAGCGGCAGGAGATCTGGCGCGACGTCAACCGCTGGATCCGCACCAGCGGTGCCTTCGACGGGGTGATCGACTTCGCGGCGGCGCTGGCCGACCCGGCCGACCCGACCCGGCTGGCGACCGCGTACGACAGCGGTGACCACCTGCATCCCAACGACGCCGGCTGCGCCGCGATGGCCGACGCCGTCGACCTCGGCTCGCTGCTACGACGCTGACCGACGGTCACCGGCGTTTCCCGACCCGGTCCGCCCGTCGTCGCGGCGGACCGGGGCCGGGACCCTTGTCGGTCGGTCAGGCACCGCGCAGGGTGGCGCCGAGCCGGGAGGCGGCCTCGGCGACCGCGCCGTCGCGGGCCGCCACCGCCTCCTCGACGGTCAGCGTCCGGTCTGCGGCCCGGAACACCAGCTTGTACGCCAGGGACTTGCGCCCGGCACCGAGCTGCTCCCCCGCGTACACGTCGAACAACCGGACCGATTCGAGCAGCTTGCCCGCCCCGGCCACCAGCGCGGCGCGGACCTGCGCCGCCGGGATGGCATCGTCGACGACCAGCGCCACGTCGATCAACGCCGGCGGGAAGCTGGAGAAGTCCGGTGCCGGCACCACCGGAGCCGCCGGCACCGCGTCCAGGTCCAGCTCCATCGCACAGGTACGCCGGGGCAGTTCCAGCGCGGTGACCGCCGCCGGATGCAGCTCCCCGGCGTGGCCGACCACCACCCCGTCGACGAGCAGTTCGGCGCAGCGGCCGGGATGCCAGGGCGCGTGCTCGTCGGCGCGGACCTCGACCCGATCGGCCGGAACGCCGGCGGCGTCGAGCACGGTCCGACCGGCCTCGACGGCGTCGGCCCAGCTGGCCGGCCGGCCCGCGCCCCACCAGCCACCGGGCTCAAGCTCACCGGCCAGCACCACCGCGACGTGCCACGGCTGGTGCGGCACGGCGGCGTCGGCGGCCGCGAACACCTCGTCGGCGGGCCGGTCGTCGACCCCCATCGGCGGCGGTGCGGCGGCACCCGGCCGAGGTTGGAACACCACGCCGATCTCGTAGAGGGCGACGTCGCGCTGCCCCCGGCCGATGTTGCGCCGCAGCGTCGCCAGCAGCGGCGGCAGCAGGCTGGTCCGCAGCAGCGGGTCGGTGTCAGCCAGCGGGTTGGCCAGCCGGACCGCGGCGCGGCGCGGGTCGTCGGCAGGCAGCCCCAGGTCGTCGGCGACCTGCGGGGAGACGAACGGGTAGCAGAGCGCCTCGATGTGACCGGTCTCGGCCAGCGCCCGCGCCACCGACCGGCGGCGGCGTTGGTCGGCGGTGAGCCCTCGGCCGGCCGGGGCGGGCGGCAGGGCGCTGGGCACGTTGTCGAAGCCGTCCAGCCGGACCACCTCCTCAACCAGGTCGGCCGGGTCGGTCAGGTCGGGCCGCCAGCTCGGCGGGCCGACGACCAGCGGCGCCGTACCGTCGTCGGCTGCCGACGCCGCCGAGGTGGCGGTGGCCACGCCGGTGGCGACGGCGCTGGCGCTGGCCGCCCCGGCGGTCAACCCGGTGGCGACGGTGCAGCCGACCGCCTCCAGCAGGTCGACGACCCGCTGCGGCGGGTACGTCACCCCGACCCGGCGGCTGGGCAGCCCGGCGTCGAGGACGATCGGGGCCGGCGGGGCGACGTGGTCGATGTCCAGGATCTCCGCGCCGGCGGAGCCGCCGGCGTGTTCGGTGAGCAGTGCGACGGCGCGGTCGATGGCGACCAGCGGCAGCGCCGGGTCGACGCCGCGTTCCCACCGTTTGGCGGCCTCGCTGAACAGCTTGTGCCGACGGGCGGTACGCCCGACCATCACCGGATCCCAGTGCGCGGCCTCGAACAGCACGTTGCGGGTGCCGGGCACCACCTCGCTGGTCTCGCCGCCCATCACTGCGGCGAGCGAGATCGGTCCGGTGTCGTCGCAGATCACCATGTCCTCGGCGTCGAGGATTCGGGCCACCCCGTCCAGGGTGGTCAGCTTCTCCCCCGCGACGGCACGTCGGACCACCAGCGGCCCGGCGAGCCGGTCGGCGTCGAAGGCATGCATCGGCTGGCCGAGTTCGAGCATCAGGTAGTTGGTGATGTCCACGGCGAGGCTGATGCTGCGTACCCCGGCGGTGGTCAGCCGGCGGGCCATCCAGGCCGGCGTCGGCGCGGTCGGGTCGATGCCGCGGACCATCCGGGCGGTGAACCGGTCGCAGCCGACGGTGTCGCGGACCTCGACCGGGTAGGCCGGGGTGTCGGTGGCGCCGGGCGCGTCGATCGCCGCCGGGTCCCGCCACGGTACGCCGAGCGCCTGGGCGAGTTCGCGGGCGATGCCGCGTACCGACATGGCGTACCCCCGGTCGGGGGTGATCTCGACGTCGACCACGACGTCGTCGAGGCCGACGACGGGTCGGGCGTCGTCGCCGGGCGCGGCGGTGACGTCCGGGGGCAGCACGATGATGCCGGCGTGGTCGTCGCTGACGCCCAACTCGCGGGCGGAGCAGATCATGCCGTTGGAGTTGCGCCCGTAGGTTCTCCGGGCGCCGATGGCGAATCCGCCGGGCAGCACCCCGCCGGGCAGGATGACGACGACCTTGTCGCCGGGGGCGAAGTTGGTGGCGCCGCAGACGATTTCCTGCGGCTCACCGGTGCCGTTGGCGGTGCCGACGTCGACCCGGCAGAACCGGATCGGCTTCTTGAAGCCGGTGAGTTCCTCGACTTCGCGGACCTCGCCGACGACGAGTGGGCCGGTGACGGTGCCGGCCAGGTCGACGATGGACTCGACTTCCAGGCCGAGGCCGACCAGGGCGTCTTCGAGCTGCTGCGGGGCGAGGTCGGCCGGCAGGTCGACGTGCTCGCGCAGCCAGGAAAGTGCGATCCGCATGTCTCAGACCTCCATCCCGAACGCGCGGGTGAACCGCACGTCGCCTTCCACCATGTCGCGCATGTCGCTGATGCCGTGCCGGAACATCAGGGTGCGTTCGATGCCCATGCCGAACGCGAATCCGGAGTAGACCTCCGGGTCGATGCCGCAGGCTCGCAGCACCCGGGGGTTGACCATGCCGCAGCCGCCCCATTCGACCCACCGTGGCCCGTCGCGGTGCTGTGGGAACCAGACGTCGAACTCGGCGGACGGCTCGGTGAACGGGAAGTAGTGCGGCCGCCAGCGGGTCCGGGCGTCGGCGCCGAACATCGCCCGGGCGAAGTGGTCCAGGGTGCCCTTGAGGTGCGCCATGGTGATACCCCGGTCGACGACGAGCCCTTCGACCTGGTGGAACACCGGGGTGTGGGTGGCGTCGAGTTCGTCGGTGCGGTAGACCCGCCCCGGGCAGACCACGTGGATCGGCGGGGTGCGGGTCAGCATGGTCCGGGCCTGCACCGGTGAGGTGTGGGTGCGCAGCACCAGGCCGGGCAGGTCAAGGTGGAAGGTGTCCATCAGCCCGCGTGCCGGGTGGTCGGGGCTGATGTTGAGCGCGTCGAAGTTGGTCCACTCCAGCTCAGCCTCGGGGCCTTCGGCGATCTCGTAGCCCATCCCGACGAACAGGTCAGCGATGCGTTCCATCAGGGTGGTCAGCGGGTGCCGGCCGCCGCGCGGGCGGCGGTCGTACGGCAGGGTGACGTCGACGCGTTCCTCGGCAAGCACCCGCCGAGCCCGCTCGGCTTCGAGTTCGCCGCGCCGGGCGTCGTACGCGGTCTGCACCGCGGTGCGCGCCTCGTTGACCCGCTTGCCGGCGTCGGCCTTGGCGGCCGGCGGCAGCGCGCCGATTTCCCGGCGGGCCAGCGAGATCGGGGCGCGGTCGCCGAGGTGCTGGGGTCGCAGTGCGGTCAACGCGTCCAGGTCGGCGGCGGCGGCGAACGCCTTCTCGGCGTCAGCGACCGCGCCGGTGAGCGCGGCCGGGTCGAGCAACGCGACCTGCTTCGGATCGTATGGGTCGTTGCGGTAGGTCATGACGTGCGGGCACTCCCTCGCGGCGTGCGGTCACCGGGGCCGATGACCGGCAAGAGTCTACGGACGCGCGGCGCTGCCGCAGCCCGCCGGTAGGGTGCGCAGGCAGGAAGGGTCGGTCAGCCCTGCCGCCCGCCGGAACCGGCGGGCCGGGTAAACAGCCGATGAGGTGGCACACCACAGCCGGGCCGCCGGTCGCGGCGCGTCGGATGGTCGTCGACGCGCGCCGGGTAGCTGCGGACGCTCATCGCGTGGGCCTTCCTGGGCGCTGTGCTCTGGCCGAAGTGTACAGGCAGACGGCTGCGGCGGCAGCCAGGTTCAGGCTCTCGGCGCGGCCGTGCAGCGGCACCCGCACCCGGGCGTCGGCCCGGTCGGCCAGCTCGGCCGGCAGGCCGTGCGCCTCGGTGCCGAAGAGCCAGGCGGTCGGCGCGGCCAGCGCGCCCGAGTCGGCGAGGTCGTCGAGGTCGGTGTCGCCATGGCCGGTGGTGGCGAGCACCCGCAGGCCGGCGGCGCGCAGCTCGTCGACGACGTGTGCCGGGTCGTCGTGGCGGACCACATCGACGTGGAACAGGCTGCCGGCGCTGGCCCGGACGCACTTTCCGTTGTACGGGTCGACGGCGGCGCCGGCGAAGACGACGGCGCCGGCACCGGCGGCGTCGGTGGTGCGCAGCACGGTGCCGGCGTTGCCCGGGTCGCGGATCTCGACCAGCACGGCGGCCAGCGCGGGCCGGCGGTGCAGCGCGCTGTCGAGGGTGACGTCGAGGTGGTCGCAGACGGCGACGACGCCCTGCGGGTTGACGGTCTCGGCCAGCGCGGTGAGCGCGGCGTCGTCGACGATGGAGACGTCGATGCCGGCGCTGGCCGCCGCGACGGTCAGGTCGGTGTGCCGGGTACGCCCGGCGGCGGTGGTGAACAGTTCGCGGACCAGGCCGGGCACGGCGAGCGCTTCCCGGACGGCCTGCGGGCCTTCGGCGAGGAAGCGCCGCGTCGCGTCGCGGTCGCGGCGCCGGTGCAGCCGCCGGGCGGCCACGATCCTGGGGGTACGGGTGGTGAACGTCGGCTGCCGGTGGTCGGCCCCGCCGCCGGTGGTGGTGGCCGGGACACGGTCGAGGCGCCCGGCTGGCCGTGGTGCGGTCATGCCGGACGCCTCGATTCGTGCCACGTGCGGGTCAGGGTCGCGCCGGTTCAGGCGGCCTGGGCCGCCGCGCCGCCGGTGCCTTCGGCGGCGACCGCCGTGCGGGCCACCTCCACCAGGGCGGCGAACGCGGTGGCGTCGTTGACCGCCAGGTCCGCGAGGACCTTGCGGTCGACCTCGACGCCGGCCAGCTTGAGGCCCTGGATGAGGCGGTTGTAGGTCATCCCGTTGGCGCGGGCCGCCGCGTTGATCCGGGTGATCCACAGCTGCCGGAAGTCGCCCTTGCGGTCGCGACGGTCCCGGTAGGCGTACTGCATCGAGTGCAGCACCTGCTCCTTGGCCTTGCGGTACAGCCGGGACCGCTGGCCCCGGTAGCCGCTGGCGTCCTCCAGCAGGGTACGGCGCTTCTTCTGAGCGTTTACGGACCGCTTGACGCGTGCCATTTCACCTACTCCTTCAGGTCAGTGGCGCGCGTCAGCGGCCGAGCAGCTTCTTGATGCGCTTGACGTCGGCCGGGGACACCTCGACGGTGCCGGTGAGCCGGCGGGTCCGAGTGGAGGGCTTGCCCTCCAGCAGGTGGCGCTTACCCGCCTGCTCGGCCAGGATCTTGCCACGGCCGGTCACCTTGACCCGCTTGCCCATACCGGTGTGGCTCTTCATCTTTGGCATGTGTCGCGTCTCTCCCCTGTCACTCGCCGGTGTTCCCGGCGGGTCCGGCCGTGGCGGCCGGTGGTGGTGCCTCGACGGCGCCGGAATCCCGGTCCCGGGAGGCTCCGCCGCCCCGGGCCGCCGTCGCGGCGGCCGCAGCGGCCTTGGTGGCCCGGTGCGGGGCCAACACCATGATCATGTTCCGGCCGTCCTGCTTCGGTGCGGCCTCGACGTACCCCAGGTCGGAGATCTCCGATTCGAGCCGGCGCAGCAGCCGGTAGCCCAGCTCCGGCCGGCTCTGTTCCCGGCCCCGGAACATGATCGTGACCTTGACCTTGTCTCCGGCCTTGAGGAACCGCACCACGTGACCCTTCTTGGTCTCGTAGTCGTGCGGGTCGATCTTAGGCCGAAGCTTCATTTCCTTGATGACGGTCTGCTGCTGGTTACGCCGCGCTTCGCGCGCCTTGAGTGCGCTCTCGTACTTGAACTTGCCGAAGTCCATGAGCTTGCACACCGGCGGGCGCGCCATCGGCGCAACCTCAACCAGGTCCAGGTCGACGTCCGCGGCCAGCTGCAGGGCGCGCTCCAGCGGGACGATGCCCACCTGCTCACCCTCAGGGCCGACCAGTCGGACCTCACGTGCCCGGATCTGCTCGTTCACGCGTGGTTCGACGCTGATGGGGCCTCCTCGAGTCGGTAATCTCCATGGTGCCGTCACCCCGGGCCGGCCCCCGGTTGGGGACGCCCCGGGAAAGCAGAAGGCCCTGGCACATGCCAGGGCCTGCTCGACCGGTCGGTGACGCCGTCGACGGCGTCGACCCAACGGCGGACGGACCGCCGTCGGAAGACCGGACCCGCCCGCTGGATGGTGGTCCGCGGTACGGGTGGGAGCAGGCGCTCCGCTTTCGCGACTACCTCCGCCCGGCTGCCGGCTCGCGCCGGCGCCGCCGGTCGAGGGCAGCGTGGTCGACATGACAAGACTACCAGGCTCCGGCCATAGCCGTATGTCCGGTCCGGTGTCAACAACCAGTGCCAGCCAGCGGCGGTCGACCCGGCAGCATCAGCCGGCGGCGGTCGCCGTGCGGCTCGCAGCGTGCAGCCGGCGCAACGCCCGGACAGCCTCGACGGCGTGCTCCCGGTCGACGGACTGCAGCGCCAGCATCGGCACCAGCTCGTCATCGGCCAGTTCCAAACTGGCCCAGGCGGCGTCCCGGTCGAAGCGGACCGCCGCGACCAGCGACCACGGCAGTTGGTACGAGCGCAACACGTTTCGCACCCGCACCCCGGCGGCGTCGGCTTCGACCCGGGGCCGGGTGAACAACAGGATCACGGCGGCCCCGACCAGGCCGAGACCGACCATGGCGGCCTGGTCGCCACGCTGGAAGCTGCCCAGGTTCGCGCCGGTGGACCCCTGCAGGCCGAAGCTGACCGCAGTGAAGACCAGCAGCAGCGCGGCAGCCAGCGACCAGCACATCACCCGCAACCGGCGGGCACGCACCACCAGCGCGCCGGTCAGCTCGGTGGTCGGGTCGGTCGGCTCGTCTGCCACCCGGTCAAGTCTGCCACCGCACCGTCGCGGCCGACCGGCCGGGACCGACGGGCACCCCGACCGGACACCAGCACCGCGACGATGATCAGCGCGGCGCCGGCGATGAGACCCGGGCTGACGCCGGCACCGCCGGGGACCAGGACGTCGATAAGCAGCGCCCCGACGAGCTGACCGGCGACCACCCCGAGCCCGGTCCGCAGCACCCCGACCGACCGGACCCCGACCAGCAGCGCCACCACGATGCAGACGCCGAACAGCCCGCCCAGGTAGAGGAACCACTCGCCCGGCCACGCCCGGCCGGCCGCCGCCTGGTAACCGCCGAGCAGGCCGGCCGCGATCAGCACCAGCGGCGTACTGACCACGAAGTTCGCCACCGTGCCCATCGCGGTGGTGCTGGCCGCCGAGACCCGCCCGTTGAGCGCGGACTGCACCGACACCGCCAGCCCGCCGGCCACCGCCAGCGCGATCACCCCGACCGCGAGCTGCCCGACCGGCCGGCCGACCTGGGCCACCACCACCGCGCCGATGCCGAGCAGCGCCCCGACCAGCCGGGGAATCGTGACGGCGAGCCGGCCGGCCGGGGCCAGCCCGACCCGGTCCACCGCCAGGCCGCCGAGACTGTTGCCGGCGACCTGGGCGATGGTCAGCACCGCCACCCCGAGCACCGGCACCGCGTAGGCGGCGACGGTGACAAAGAACGCCCCACCGACCCCGCCGAGGTAGGTCCACCAGGGCAGCCGGGCGTCCCGCAGGGTCCGCAGCCCGGCGCGCATCGACGGCAGGAGCAGCAGCCCGAGGGCGACCAGCAGCGATCCGCCGATGTTGTTGACCACCGCCCCGATGGCGGCGCTGCCCATCCGGGCACCGAGTTCGGCGTTGACCGCGCTCTGCGACGCGGACGCCACCCCGCCGAGCCCGGCGACGGCCAGCGCCAGCCAGGGCGGCAGCACCCCGGCAAGGCGGCGCTGGGCCGGCCTCCGCCGCGCCGGCTGGGGCGACGTGGTGGCCGGCGTAGGGTCCGGTGGTGTCACCCGGCCACTGTCACAGCCGGCCGCGACGATGTCTGTGACGGACATCGCGTACCGTCGGCGGATCGACGTCCGTCCAGCAGCTGCCGGTCCGCCGGGTCAGAACGGGAACCGGCTGATGTCGCCCTGCATGGTGAGCCACTGGGTCTCGGTGAATGCCTCGATGTTGGCGGCCGGCCCACCGAACCGGCTGCCGGTGCCGGAGACACCAACCCCGCCGAACGGCGCCACCGCCTCGTCGTCGACGGTCTGGTCGTTGATGTGCACGATGCCGCTGGGGATCCGGTCGGCCAGCGCCATCGCCTTCATCACGTCCCGGCTCAGAATGCCGAGCGAAAGGCCGTACTCGGTGTCGCCGGCCAACGCGACCGCCTCGTCCAGGTCGGCGAAGGTGGCGACCGGCGCGACCGGGCCGAACACCTCCTGAGCGAACGCCGGTGTAGTCGGGGTGGCGTCGGCCAGCACCGTCGGCCGGTAGAACAGCTCCTCGTAGGTGCCGCCGGCCGCCAGCCGGGCCCCGGCGTCGACGCTGGCCGTGACCAGCGAGTGGATCTTGTCCCGCTGATGTTCGTCGATGATCGGGCCGAGCGCCACCTGCCCGGCCGCCGGATCCCCGACCGGCAGGTGGTCGGCCTTGGCCGCCAACTGCTCGACGTACCGGTCGGCGATCCGCTCGTGCACCAGGTGCCGGCCGGTGGCCATGCAGATCTGCCCCTGGTGCAGGAACGACCCCCAGGCGCCGGCCGAGACCGCGAGATCCAGGTCGGCGTCGTCGAGCACGATCAGCGCCGAGTTGCCACCCAACTCCAGGTGGGCCCGCTTGAGATGGCGGGCGGCGGCCTCGCCCACCTTGCGCCCGGCGGCGGTGGAACCGGTGAAGCTGACCACCCGGACCCGGGGGTCGGCGATCAGCGCCTCGCCGACGTCCGCCCCGCCGGGCAGCACGTGCAGCAGCCCGTCGGGCAGACCCGCCTCCTGGAAGATCCGGGCGATCGACACCCCGCCGCAGACCGCCGTACGCGGGTCCGGTTTGAACACCACCGCGTTGCCCAACGCCAGCGCCGGCGCGACCGACCGGATGGACAGGATCAGCGGGAAGTTGAACGGCGCGACGACGCCGACCACCCCGACCGGCAGCCGACGCGCCAGACTCAGCCGGGGCTGGCCGGTGGCCAGGATCTCGCCGGTCGGGTGCGACGGCAGGGTGGCCGCCTCGTAGCACTCCTGGGCGGCGGTGGTGGTCTCCACCTCGGCCTTCGGCGGCACCGACCCGGCCTCGCGGATCAGCCAGCCACCGATGTCGTCGGCGTACTGCTCGAACAGCTGACCGGCCCGGCGCAGCACGGCGGCCCGCTCCAGGTAGCTGGTGGCGGCCCAGTCGCGCTGCGCCTGCGCGGCCCGGACGCAGGCCCGCGTCACGTCGTCGGCGTTGCCGACACCGACCCGACCGATCTCCTGCCGGGTGGCCGGTGACATGACGGCCATCGTGCCGCCGGCCGCCTCGGTCCAGCCGTCGCTGAAAATCATGCCGTGCCACGTCGTCGTGTCGAGTAGTGCCATGAGGAACCTCCGGCCGGTCGGGAATCCGAATCCTCCCTACCTTCCCGCACCGGCACCGGATCCACCTCAGGAACCGGCGTCACCCGTACGAGGAGTTGAGCCGCGACCGATCATCACCATGACCCCGAACACGCCACCCAGGTAGAGGAACCGGGTGCGATCAGCTCGACTATGCGGTAGCCGCCGATCCGCTCCGGCGCCACGTGACCTCCTCGGCGGACGCGAACCCAAGCCCAACCCAATTGACGGAACGTGTCCGCCAGGACGCATGACGTAATCGCGTCATAGATCGTCCCGCTACCAACCGAATGGCGTTTTCCGCCAAGTACCTACGCCCGATCCGCGCCCGCTTGTCCGCCAGCCGGGTAAGGGCGTGGCGGCCGGTGAGTCAGAGGCGGCAGGCGTGGATGTCGGTGACCAGGATGGCGCGGGCGCCCAGGTCGTACAGCTCGTCCATGATCCGGTGCACCTCGGCACGGCGGACCATGGCCTGCACCGCCACCCAGCCTTCGCGGTGCAGCGGCGAGATGGTCGGCGACTCGATGCCCGGGGTCAGCGCGGTGGCCTGTTCCAGCAGGTCGGCGCGCACGTCGTAGGCGAGCATCACGTACCGGTGGGCGACCAGGACCCCCTGCAGCCGGCGGATCAGCTGGTCGGCCTGGCCGGTGGTGGCGGTGCCGGCCGGGTGCACCAGCACCGCCGAGGAGCGCAGGATCGGCTCGCCGACGGTGACCAGGCCCGCCTGGCGCAGCGTGGCGCCGGTTTCCACCACGTCGGCGATGACGTCGGCGACGCCGAGCCGGATGGCGTTCTCGACCGCGCCGTCGAGGCGGACCACCTCGGCCTTCAGCCCGTGTTCGCCGAGGTAGCTCTCGACCACCCCGGGGTACGCGGTGGCGATGCGTCGCCCGGCGATCTGCTCCGGCACCCGGGTCAGGGTCTCCGGGCGGGCGGCGAACCGGAACGTCGCCCCGGCGAAGTCGAGGTCGAGCAGCTCCTCGGCCGGGCTGCCGGAGTCGATCAGCAGGTCCCGGCCGGTGATGCCGAGCTCCAGCTCACCGCTGCCGACGTAGGTGGCGATGTCACGGGGCCGCAGGTAGAAGAACTCGACGTCGTTGGCCTCGTCGCGGCAGACCAGGTCCTTGGGGTCGGTGCGCTGGCGGTAGCCGGCTTCGCGCAGCATGTCGGCGGCCGGTCCGGAGAGGGTGCCTTTGTTCGGTACGGCGATGCGCAGCATCTCGGTCTCGCTCCTGTCGAGGGTGTGAGGGTCACACGAGGGTGCGGGTCACGGTCGCAAGGGCGGGTCAGAGATGTCGGTAGACGTCCTCGAGCTCCAGTCCGGTGGCCAGCATCAGCACCTGCGCCTGGTAGAGCAGCTGAGAGATCTCCTCGGCGGCCCGTTGCGGCCCTTCGTGCTCGGCGGCCATCCACGCTTCGGCCGCCTCCTCGACGACCTTCTTGCCGATGGCGTGTACGCCGCGTTCCAGCGCGGCCACCGTCGACGAGCCCGGGGTCCCGGCCGCCGCCTTGGCCTGCAGCTCGGCGAACAACTCCTCGAACGTCTTCACGGTGCCCGATTGTGGCAGCCCGGCACCGGGCGGGTCGGCACCGGGTCCGCACCGGTCCACCTGCTGATCACCGTACGGTGATCGCGGCGTCGACGAGGTACCGGGGCCCTTCGTCGGCGACCATCGACTCCTCGTACGCCTCGATGGTGTAGTCGCCGGGCGGCAGGCTCAACTCGACGAACGCCTCCCCCCGGCCGGGTGCGCCCGCGTCGAGCGTGACGTACCGCCGGTGCACGACCTGTCCGCCCTGGCGGATCCGCAGCTGGGCGGTGGCCTCGTGGACGCTGCCAGCGAGGTGCACGGTGAAGGTCGACCCGACGGTGTCGCCGTGCTGCGGGTCGATCAGCCAGAGCATGGCCAGGGTGTCCAGCGCGGCCCCCTTGGTGATCTCGTCGCCGGTGTCGACGTGACCCCACAGCCGGTCCACCGGCTCGCCGTCGAGCAGCAGCCGGATCCTGGGGTCGCCGCCGGTGACGCCGGCGACGGTCCAGGCGAGCTGCTGCACCGCAGCGGCGGCCCCGGCGGCGTCGAGGTTGGCGACCCCGGCTCCGGTGATGTTGACGCCGACGATGTCGTACTGGGTCCACACGGTCGCCACCGTGGCCCCGGACGGCCACAGGGTGCGGTAGTCGGGATCGGCGAGCCGGGCGGCGGTGAGCATCTCGCCGAGCGTGGCCCGCAGTTCGGCGACGACACCGGTGTCGGTCAGCTGGAACCGGTGGAACTCGCGGTAGAGCCGCAGCCCCTCGCCGTCGGCCGTACCGACGTAGTAGACCGGCAGGGTCGACACCGGGGTACCGGCCTATTGTCCGGCGGCGTCGGCGGTCGGCGTACCGCCGGTCGCCGGGCCGGCGACCGGGGCGTCGCGGTCGGTCGGCTGGTCGGTCGGCCCGCCGGTCGGTGC